>JBOFGM010000392.1:0-2960 GCA_051649105.1 Iodobacter sp.
ATCAGCCCCAAAATAGGCATCGTCACCTATCAGAACGCCATACCGGCCCTTAAGGAGTTTCAGGACGCTTTTGGCGTGGATATTCTGCAAAGAAACTACGCCACCGAAGAAGATGCCCGGGCGCAAATCAACGATCTGAAAGCGCGGGGTATCAAGGCGATTGTAGGCACCGGCCTGATTACGGATCTGGCCGAAGAAGCCGGTCTGGCGGCTATTTTTATGTATTCGGCGGCGTCGATTCGCCAGGCCTTTGATGACGCTCTGGAAATTGCCAGGCTGACCCGGCTGGAAACCGGCCGTGACCGCATCCTGCCCTCCGCGGATACCCAGCGCCCAAAGCACAGCCTGAATAATCTGCTGGGCGACTCCCCTGAAATGGAACAACTGCGGCAAACCATTGTGCTCTATGCCAAATCGCCAGCCACCGTGCTGATTCAGGGTGAAACCGGCACCGGCAAGGAGCTGGTGGCTCAGGCCATTCATAATGAAAGCCCGCGCTCAAGGGTGAATCACAAGCCCTTTGTGGCGGTGAATTGCGGCGCACTGGCCGAATCCTTGCTGGAATCCGAATTATTTGGCTATGAGGAAGGCGCATTTACCGGCTCACGCCGGGGCGGTCACGCCGGATTATTTGAAGCCGCACACCGTGGCACACTGTTTCTGGATGAAATTGGAGAAATGCCGCTGCCGCTGCAAACCCGCTTATTAAGAGTACTGGAAGAGCGCGAAGTGGTCCGTCTTGGCGGCACCCGGCCCATTGCCGTGGATGTGCGTATTATCTGCGCCACCCATTGCGATCTGGCGGCAAGAGTGAAGGAAGGACGCTTTCGGGCCGATCTCTTTTACCGGCTGGTGGTATTGCGGCTGAGCTTAAGCCCGCTCAGAGAAAGAACCGGTGATTTACTGGTGCTGGCCAGCTGGTGCTTAAAAAAATCTCTGGCCGCGCTGGGGGCCCGCCCGCATCCCAATTTAACGGCCGAAATGCTGGCCTGCGCTCCCCTCTTGCAAGCCTACGCCTGGCCAGGTAATGTTCGGGAAATGCGTAATTTAATGGAAAGACTGGCCTTATTTTTATCCGCCGAACCATTACAAGCCTTAACCCCCCGCTTTATTCTGTCTGTTGCGCCCGAATTAGCCTCATCACGGACCATCCCGGCGGCGGCCCCGGCAACGACCACCGAAACCCTGGCCCAAACACTGGCCCGCTTTGCCGGCAACCGCACCGCTGCCGCCCAATATCTGGGTATCAGCCGCACCACCCTGTGGCGAAAGATGCAGGCCGCTGAGAAATGATTCACTCTGCAGAGAGCCTGTTAAGGGCAAGCATGGCAGGGGCCGTTCACCACCGCCAAATAGCCAGGTATCAGCCGCACCACCCTATGGCGAAAGATGCAGGCCGCTGAGAAATGATTCACTCTGCAGAGAGCCGGTTAAGGGCAAGCATGGCAGGGGCCGGTCACCACCGCCAAATAGCCAGGTATCAGCCGCACCACCCTGTGGCGAAAGATGCAGGCCGCTGAGAAATGATTAACTCTGCAGCCAACCGGCGCAGAGGGCAAGCATCACCCGTGGCCGATGATCATCCCTGCGGCAGAGTGGATCTGTTCTGCCACACGCTGTACCGCCAGGATCTTTACTACATCGGGTAAAAAACCGCGTATCTTCTTATAAAACCGCTTACATGGCCGCGATAAGCCATAAACAGGGCAAAGAAGTGCACCGGATACGTCTTTAATCAATATTCTCCAGGCAAGCCGCTCTCCTCCTCCCTGCCACTCTCTGCTAAAATTCGCCACTAAACTTTGGTATTAACAGGATAAAGAGCATGGCAGGTCATTCTAAGTGGGCAAATATTCAGCATCGTAAAGGTCGCCAGGACGCCAAACGCGGCCAGCTTTTTACCCGTCTGATTAAAGAAATTACCGTCGCCGCAAAAATGGGCGGAGCGGAAATTGAAACCAATCCGCGTTTACGTCTGGCTATTGATAAAGCCTATGACGCCAATATGCCAAAAGATAATGTGCAGCGCGCCGTGGAACGCGGTTCGGGCAATCTGGAAGGCGTGGATTACGTTGAATGCCGTTATGAAGGCTACGGTATCGGCGGCGCAGCCGTAATGATCGACTGTTTAACTGATAACCGCGTGCGTACCGTGGCTGAAGTTCGCCATGCGTTTGCCAAATGCGGCGGCAATATGGGCGCTGACGGTTGTGTATCGTTTCAGTTTAAGCATTGCGGCACGCTGATTTATGCTCCTGGCACACCAGAAGACACCCTGATGGAAGCCGCTCTGGAAGCTGGCGCAGATGACATCATCACCAATGATGATGGCTCGATCGAAGTGATCACCCCGCCGTATGAATTTATTACGGTGAAAGATGCGCTGGAAAAAGCCGGCTTTAAGGCAGAAATGGGCGAAGTGACCATGAAACCGCAAGCTGAAACAGAAATTCTGGGCGACGATGTGGCCAGGATGCAAAAGCTGCTGGATATGCTGGAAAACCTCGACGATGCCCAGGCGGTTTACACCACGGCCGTGATGGACGAAGAAGACTAAACCGAATCTTTAAAAAGATTCCGGTCGGGCCCGCCATAGCGCGGGCCTTTTTTTGCCCCGCGCGCCAGCGCCAGTTCTGACAAAACGCCCTTACAAAGACAATAAGTGACATCCGCAAGTAAGTAAAACCACTAGCGGCGCTGCGCCTCGCCGTATAATTACTGATCTTCTTTGGGAAAGATCGCCATGCAGCCTTATGTAGCCCGCCGTGCCGCTTTATCCACCCGCCTGAGCCATGGCGTGGTGGTTGTTCCTGGTGCAAAAGAAATCTTCCGCAATGCCGATTCAACCTATCCATTTCGCTTTGACTCCAGCTTTTATTATCTGACCGGCTTTAACGAGCCCGATTCCGTATTTGTACAGGTGATCAGCGCGGGTAAAGCACAAAATATTCTGTTTTGCC
>JBOFGM010000393.1:0-5571 GCA_051649105.1 Iodobacter sp.
AGGCCAGCGCTAGTGAAACAGCCGCCCAGATTAAAACAGCCTGCGGGGCATAGCCCGTTGCATAAAGATCAAAAGCCAGAAAGCCCAGGGCCGATGCATAAAGCACCAGGCCGCTGATTAACAGCCAGCCAGCCAGTAAGGGGCGCAGCTTTTGTTTCAGCAGCAGCCCGGCGGTTAAGCCAACGGTGGCCAGACTCAGTGCGCTGAATAAGCCCAGCAACCAGGGGGAGGCAAATAAAATCACCGCCCCGGCCAGCGTGATCAGGCGGTTTTTTTTCCAGCCGGCAGCCACCAGCAAGGCGCCGGTAAGGCCCCAAAACAGTAAACCCATGAATGAGGTAATCATGGTTTTTCTCCGTCTAACCAGGCCCGGTTAAAGCGGACATGGCGAATTTCAGAGCGCTCCCAGGTGTAAACCAGATCCATAATTTCATCGTTAACCAGCAAGGTGGGGTAAGAGAACTCCATGCCGCGCATATCTTCAATCACTTTAACTTTTTTCCAGTTTTTACCATCATCGGACACGCTGAGCGCCAGCTCGCTGCGGCCATCGCTGCGCGGGTTATGCGCCATAATCAGACGGCCATCGGGCATACGCTCCACGGCAATGGCTGAATCAGGGTTTTTAACGGTCAGCGGTTGCGGCGGGGTCCAGCTGGCACCCCCATCATGGGTCATTTGCAACAGCAGCTGGCGTGTCGGGCCGCTGTTTCTGAGCAGGGCAAAGCCATCCTGCGGATTGATCGCCACAATGCCAGGTTGCAGATTATCGCCTTCGGCATTCATGCGAATCTTACGGATAAACTGACCATCCTGATTAAACTGCAATAGCTCGCCAAATTTATGCGCCAGCTCGTGATAAACCGGTAATAAAAATCCGCCATCGGCCAAATGCACGGCATGGGTGCGGGCGAGGGTGGATAAATTAAAAAACGGGCTGGTAATGATTTTGCGCGATGTGCCCCAGGTGTGTCCCCCATCGGTGGAGGTCATTTGATTCAGTGTGCTGGTGGCCCAGCCGCCCAGTGAAACCGAGACATAAAATAATTGCAGATGCCCGTTGGCATCCAGCACCGGCACCGGATTGCCTACTTTTTTAATATAGCGCCACTGATCCCGTGAGCTTTGTGCCGGGGTTGCCACGATCCAGGGGGTAATCCAGTGGCCATTTTGGTAGCGCGAAGCCCAGACGCTGACATCGGTTGCGCCTTCGCGGCTGCCGCCAAACCAAAAGGCCATCCGCTCATTATCTTTTAAGGAAATAATACTGGCACTGTGGGCAGCGGGAACGGGCGCGCGCAAACGCTGCATTTCCATTTGCGGGGCACTGGCAGAAATATGCGGCTGTTTTGCCAGGGCAAAGCGCATCGGGCCTGGCCCTTGTTTAATATTAACCGCCAGCAGGCAGATTGCGGCGAGCCCAAACAGCAGCGTCGAAGAGCCTTTAAATAGCATTTGATTTGATCGTCCGGTCGGGGTAGCGAGTTTACCTGAAACTTAAGCGCTGGCGATATCCACTTGATTTGCACCCGTTTGTGCCCACCTGTTCTTATCCAACGCCGGAGGCGGGCTTATGTTTAATTTTTTGCGTCACTATGCCCGGCAGCGCTATCTGGCCAGCCAGCCCGTGCAGGATCCCTTATGGCAGGCCATGCTGAAGCTGCCTCTCTTGCGCGGTTTAACCGTGGCAGAGCTGGCGCAGCTCAAAGATCATGCCGCCTGGTTTTTACATACTAAAACCCTGACCCCGGTGCAGGATCTGGTGATCAGCGATGAGCTGCGCTTATTGATTGCCGTACAGGCGGCTCTGCCGGTAATGAATCTGGGGTTTGATGCCTATGATGACTGGCAGGAAGTGGTGCTGTATCCCGGCCGCTTTATCAGCCGTGATCTGTATACCGATGCCATTGGTCTGGTGCATCAGGAAACCCGGGTGTTATCCGGCCAGGCGCGGCATCAGGGTGCAGTGCTGCTTTCGGTGCAGGATGTGGTTGAGGCACCCTGGCATCCCTTTAGTAATGTGGTGATTCATGAAATGGCGCATAAGCTGGATATGCGCTCCGGCACGGCCAATGGCTGCCCGCCGCTCCATCAGGGGATGAGCTATGCCGTATGGAAACGGGTGTTTTCCAGGGCCTTTTTGCGTTTAAACCGGCAGGCAGAGCAGGGTGAAATTGGCACAATTGATCTCTATGCGGCCGAAAATCCGGCAGAATGTCTGGCTGTGTGCAGCGAATCGTTTTTTGTTGCCCCCCATTTATTGCTTGAGAGTTATCCCGACGTGTATCAACAGCTCTGTTTATTTTATCGCCAGGACCCTGCCGCGCGCAGGCCACCTTATCAGTATCGTCCGTTTTCCGGCTTGCCGGCAGGAGGCCGGGCATGATTGGTTTATTGCATGCCGGGGCTCCGGCTGAGCTGTGCCAGTTGGTTACCGGGCTGGGGCTGCCCCTGTGGGATGCCCTGCCAGAATCCGCCGCGCATTATCTGTGCTGGCAAAATGAGCGGCTGGAACTGGTTACGCTGGGTGAAAAAGGCACGGTGGCGGTTGATTTTGCCGGAGGAGCCGCCTTGCACCGCCGCCAGTTTGGCGGTGGACGGGGTCAGCCGGTGGCTAAAGCCGTGGGGATCAAGGGCGAATATGTGCCCAGAGTACTGGATGCCACAGCTGGCCTTGGCCGCGATGCCTTTGTTCTGGCATCCCTTGGGTGCGATGTAACCCTGGTAGAGCGCTCAGCCGTGGCTGTGGCCCTGCTGGCCGATGGTTTACGCCGTGGGCAGGCGGATGCGGCAACGGCACCGATTATCAGCAGGATGCATTTGATCTGTGGTGACGGACATCAGCAGCTGGCGCATTTGCTGGCAGGCTCCGGCGTAACGTATTTATTTAATCCGCCGGTGGCGGCAGCCGAGTTTGATGTGGTGTTTTTGGACCCGATGTTTCCGGACCCCACCAAGCGCGCTAAATCAAAAAAAGAAATGGCGGCTTTTCAGGCGGTGATCGGGGATGATCCTGACGCAAATGACTTACTGAAGCCTGCTCGTTTGCTGGCAAAAAAACGGGTGATTGTAAAACGCCCGCGTATTGCCCCTTGCATGGCAGGAGCCAAACCCGATTTTGTTTTTGGCGGAGAAAGCACAAGGTTTGATGGCTATTTGCCGCTGAGCGCTTAAACCCTATGGGCGGCTGGGCCGCCCGGTGCCGCGGCTGGCCATGGCGGTGTTTTAAAAAACCTGACCGACAGACGTAAAAAAACCCCAGCCTTGGCTGTGGTTTTTTATTTGGCTCCCCGACCTGGACTCGAACCAGGGACCTGCGGATTAACAGTCCGTCGCTCTACCAACTGAGCTATCAGGGAATTGTTTGGTATTTGTAGTACTGAGCCAAAGATACTGCCTTTCAGCACGATCTTATAATGGCTCCCCGACCTGGACTCGAACCAGGGACCTGCGGATTAACAGTCCGTCGCTCTACCAACTGAGCTATCAGGGAATAAACTACGGTTACTATCTTCATCGCCAATAATACAATATTATTTGGCTCCCCGACCTGGACTCGAACCAGGGACCTGCGGATTAACAGTCCGTCGCTCTACCAACTGAGCTATCAGGGAATTGATGAAGGCCCGTATAGTAGAATTCGATCTTCTTTCTGTCAATACAATGTGTGAAATAATTGAGACGGTATTATGAGAAAAATAAGAATCTTGTTGATTTGTTTGATTTTTTTAGTTGTTGTAATCGTGTGTCTGCCTCTGCTTTTACCCTTAAACAGCTATAAACCGCAGATGGAAAAGCGGCTTTCTTTGCTGTTGCAGGCGCAAATTCAGCTGGGAGCCATCGAATTTTCCTATCAGCCCCTGCCTGTTTTTCTGCTGAAAGACGTGAAAATAGATAATGAAGCAGGAAAAATCGCACAAATTAACGTGCCGCTGAATATTTTTAATCTGCTGCACCGCGGCAAAAGCTTAAAAAATGTGGAGGCGGAAGGCGTCAGGCTGAGCCCGGCCTTTGCTTTTTCTTTGCCAAAGCGCTTTGCTACCATCGAGCAGGGCCGGATCAGGCTGGGGGATGTATTGCTGAAAAAATCCAGCGTGGTCTGGGAGCAAAGCGAGCTGGGCCCGATTGACGGGGTGCTGAAATTTGCTGATAACGGGGCGATTACCGATTTGCAGCTGGCCGATGAGCAGGGCCATATTGAAATGCATATCACCCCCAAAGGCGCAAATATCGGTTTAACCATGCAGGCCAACCGCTGGGAGCTGCCGCTGGGTTATCCGCTGATGTTTGAAAAACTCTATATGAGCGGTGAAGGCTCGCCGGACGGCCTGGTGATCGACGATATTCGTGGTGAAGCTTATGGCGGGGTGATTCGGGGCAAGGCGAAGCTGACCTGGCAAAATGACTGGCTATTACAGGGCCAGCTGATGGCCAAGGGCGTGCATGGCGAGCCATTAAGTAAAATTTTCAGTTCTTCCACCTTTGTTTCCGGCCGTATTGATGCGGATGCCGGGTTTAATTACCGGGCAAAAGATTATTTAAAACTGTTTGCTCATCCGCAGATTGATGCCGATCTCTTTTTAAAAGACGGGGCTTTGCATAATTTTGATTTAATTACTCAGCTCAGAGCGGGAGACTCGGTGGCAGGGCGTGGCGGGCAAACCCGGTTTGATACCCTGCAAGGCAAAATGCAGCTGCGTGATCGTACCTTACAATTGCAAAATATCTCGCTGAATGCGGGCAAATTTACGGCGCGTGGCGGGGTCAGAATTGGTGAAAAAGGCGTGCTCAATGGCAGTGTGGCAGCCCATTTACAAAGCGGGGTGCTGGCTATTTCTAATCAGATCCGGATCAGCGGGGATTTATCCCGGCCGGCATTGAGCTCCGGATCGGCCTCACGGGGAGGGCTGGCAGAGCCGGCGGAGATCACTCCTCAGTAATGGGTTTTAAAAGGGCCGGGCAGAGAATTTGCACCGGCCTTTTTAAATGGAGGCCTGAAATTCACTCTATTTATAAAAATGATTATATGTGGATATCATAAATCATAAAAAATCAGCGCAATCAGTGTTTAAATAATTAAATAGATTAATTTTTCTGTGACTCTTTATAATGGCATTTTTCTAGCAAAGCAGAGAACATCATGGCTTGGAGCGATCTATTAGCGCACGACGGACTGGAAGACGAAAAGGCGGGCATCGAGGTGCTGGAGCAGGCCGCGGTAATGTGTCCATTGTCTGGTTTTGGTGTGATTGCTTTTAGTGGTGAAGAAACACAGGCGTTTCTGCAAGGCCAGCTTTCCAGTGATATCCGTGCCTTAGGCGAAAACTCAGCTCAGTATTCCAGCTATTCCACCCCTAAGGGCCGGATGATGGCGAGCTTTCTGGTGTTTCGCCGTGGTGAAGATTACTGTCTGCAAATTGCGGCAGAGCTGCAGGCGGCCATTCAAAAACGCTTGTCGATGTTTGTTATGCGCTCTAAAACCACGGCGCGTGATGCCAGTGATTAATTACTTTTGCTGGGCGTGGCGGGCCCTTGGGCTGCAGAAAAATTAGCGGCCGTATTGGGGCTTTT
>JBOFGM010000394.1:0-2473 GCA_051649105.1 Iodobacter sp.
CTCAACCTGCATATCCGCCAGGATCACTTCCAGCGTATCCAAAAAGCCTGGCTGGCCCAGCTTCAGAGCCAGATCAATCAGTTCAACATGGTCTGGCACCGGCAGGCCGCAATCGCCAATTACGATTGAATCGGTATGCCCCATACGGGCCAGGACGCGGGCGATATCGCTGTTTAAAATGCCATGCTTTTTCATAATGTTTGGTTCTGTAAGAATTGTTCGAGTTCAGCCAGAGTGGGCATACCGCCCTGAGCGCCGGCACGGGTTACCGATAAGGCTCCGGCAGCGGCGGCCATCAGCGTGGCCGCTTCCATACCCAGATGCCAGAAAGTGGCCAGCGCGCCGTTAAAGGTGTCACCAGCACCGGTGCTGTCGACCATTTCCACTTTAAAACCAGGCTGATGATGCAGCTGGCCTTCTTCACTGTACCAGGCGCCTTCACTGCCCTTGGTCATCACGGCTTTATGGGCGGCGAGGGCGGTTTTCCAGTCGCCACCCTGATGGCCCAGCGCTTCCAGTAACTCAAACTCATTCGGTGTCAGTAAGGTGCACAGCTCCAGCAGCTCGGCAGGTAAAACCTGAGCCGGGGCCGGGTTTAAGAAGAACGGTTTATTATGTTTTTTTGCCAGTTTTGCAGCCGCAAGCACGGTTGGCAAAGGGATTTCCAGCTGGCTGAGAATAATATCGGCATTAATAAAAGCCGCTTCGGCATCGCAGACATCGTCCGGGGAAAGCTGATTATTCGCGCCGGGAACCACAATAATGGCGTTATCCCCACCGCACAGGGTAATCAGTGCCACACCGCTGGCGGTATCTTTACTGCAGCGCACCCAGCGGGTTTCAATGCCTTCTGCGGCAAGGCCGGCTTTCAGCGTCTGGCCAAAAGCGTCATTGCCCACACAGCCCACCATAAAGACCTGTGCACCAAGGCGTTGCGCTGCAACGGCCTGATTAGCGCCTTTACCGCCGGGGTAGGTGGCAAAATGCTCACCAAACAGGGTTTCACCCATGCGAGGGAATTGTTGGGTATGGACCACCAGATCCATATTTATGCTGCCAACGACGACGACTTTTGTCATGGTGCTACCTTTCTTGATTCTGGGTGGGGACGTGATTTGGCTAATGCTAAACCGAACGCAGCAAAATTTATAGATCTAAATCAAGAAAATGTAGTGATTTTTCTAAAACTACGGGATTATCCTGATGGGCTGTAATGGCTGGCCATAAATGCTAAACAAACACCATTGTTTTTACACCACAAACAGGGTTTTATTTTGGCTGGCGGGGCCGGACCTGCCGCCTGATCCGGCCCCGGAATCCGTCTGTTTCAGGTATCCGTCGCCTGTTCCACCCGGTTTCTGCCGGCCGCTTTGGCACGGTAAAGCGCGGTATCGGCACGGTGCAGCGTTTCAGTAAAAGATTCTGTTGGCTGCTGTTCAGCGACACCAAAGCTGCTGGTCAGGGCGATACCCGCGGGCCAGCTATGGTTAAATATAGATAAGCGAAGTTTTTCTGCCAGCAAGACCGCCTGATTCAGCGGGCAGGACAGACACAGCAGAATAAATTCTTCCCCGCCAAGGCGGACCAGTTTTTCTCCGGGGCGGATATGGGACTGAATATGCAGTGCCAGCTGGCTGAGTACCTGATCCCCCGTGCCATGGCCATGGCCGTCATTGATCTGTTTAAAGTGATCAATATCGATAAAGATAATGCTGAACTGCAAATCAGGCGCGGCCGAGGTTAAAAAGCTGTTCAGCCATGCCCGGTTAAAGGTTTGGGTTAATGGGTCCAGCATGGCCGTTTTTTCTAACAGCTTATTTTTTTCTTGCAGATTCTGTTTTTTGTTTTCCAGTTGCTGCTGACGTACTTTACTGCGGTTCAGTGCCTGCAAAGTGCGCCGCCATTCTGTAATCAGCCATAAAGTGGCCGAGCTGCCCCATAGAATCAGTAAAATCAGATAAAGATTGTGGGCGCTGATCCATTTGCCAGTAAATTCGATATAGGCCAGATCAATCTGATGTTGCTTTTCCTGCGGATATAAACCGGTGGCAAGGCGAATTTCCCGGATATTAGAAAATTCATTTTCCCCCCATTTGGGATCCATATGGCTATTGGTTATCCACCAGGCCGCCACATTAAATTGGCTTGCGCTGACATCGTGTTTAACCCAGCCGGGCGCGCCGGGCAAAAAAAGCTCATTAAACTTCTGGCTTTCATATTGATTTGTTTTGCTATAGGCCGGATTAAAATTAACCATAACCAGGTTAATTTGTTCTCTTAATTTCTGATAGCGATATTGAATAGTGATCTGGTCAAATTCAGATAAATCAATGCCCTGGTCGCCATGGCTCAGATCCAGATCCAAAGAGCAAAAAGGGGAGCGGTAGCCGGGATTGAGCTGACAATCCAGCCGCCAGTAGTCAGGGGTGGTGGTCAGCCGGCTGACGCTGTTGCCATGCTGGTATTCCTGATC
>JBOFGM010000395.1:0-1781 GCA_051649105.1 Iodobacter sp.
TAGAAACCTGTGCGACTTTTGGCATGTTGAAAGACGGGCAGGCCGAAGAGCTGAAAGAATCCGGGCTGGATTATTACAACCATAATCTGGATACCTCGCCGGAAAACTACGCCAATATTGTGACCACCCATAGCTATCAGGACCGGCTGGATACCTTAGGCAAGGTTCGTAAAGCGGGCTTGAATGTCTGCAGCGGCGGTATTGTGGGTCTGGGTGAAAGCCGGCCGGACCGTGTGGGCCTGATTGCCCAGCTGGCCAATCTGGAGCCGCAGCCTGATTCGGTGCCGATCAATAATCTGGTTAAAATTGAAGGCACGCCGCTGGAAGAAGGGGAGGCGATCGACTGGACAGAGTTTGTCCGCATGATTGCCGTGGCCCGGATTACCATGCCCAAATCATTTGTTCGGCTGTCTGCCGGGCGTCAGCAAATGCCGGAATCGATGCAAGCGCTGTGTTTTCTGGCCGGGGCAAATTCGATCTTTTACGGCGATCAACTCCTGACAACAGGCAACCCGGATGTAAGCCGGGATCAGAACCTATTTGCCAAGCTCAACTTCAAGCCTTTGTAAGCGGAGTGCCTGGCGGGTGTGCGCATCAGCCAGGCACGGTTTCCTTACGGGCAAAAAGTTCAAACTGATCGGGCGGCAACGGACGGCTGAATAAATAACCCTGATAAGCATGGCAACCCTGGCTGGCCAGGAAATCTCTCTGGGCCACCGTCTCCACTCCCTCGGCAATCACAGACAGCCCCAGGCTGTCTGCCAGCACAATCACCATTTTGGCAATGGCCGCATCATTGCTGTCTATTAAAATATCCCTGACAAAACCCTGATCAATTTTAAGCTGATCCAAGGGCAGGCGCTTCAGATAAGACAGGGATGAGTAACCGGTGCCAAAATCATCAATCGAGAAGCCGACTCCATGCTGTTTGAGGATGCCCATTTTTAAAATGACATCTTCAATATTGGCAATTAAGACGCTTTCGGTCAGCTCCAGCTTCAGCCGCTCTGCCCGGGCTCCGGTTCGCTCCAGAATAGCAAACACCTGATCTACAAAATCCCTTTGATGAAACTGCCGCGGGCTGACATTGACGGACAGTGTCAGATGACGCATTTCCGGGTCACAAGCCCAGGAGGCCAGCTGGCGGCAGGCGGTTTCCAGTACCCAGTGCCCCAGCAGTAAAATCAGGCCGGTTTCTTCTGCCAGCGGAATAAATTCAGCCGGCGACACCATGCCGCGTTGTGGGTGCTGCCAGCGCACCAAAGCCTCTACGCCGGTCAGCTGGCCGGTGCCCCTGACCTGTGCCTGGTAATAAAGAAGAAATTGATTTTTCTCCAGCGCGCCGCGCAAACCGGCTTCCAGTGCCACCCGGTTAGTGACTTCGGCCTGCATTTGGGGGTCAAAGAAGCGCAGAGTATTGCGCCCCGCTGCCTTGGCCTGATACATGGCAAGATCTGCCCGTTTTAAGGGCTCATCAATGCTTTCAGTTTGTTCCCCAAACAGCGTAATCCCGATGCTGGGCGTGCTGTGATGGCTGTAATCACCCAGCTGATAAATCTGATTCAGCGCCATCAGAATCTTATCGCCAACCACTTCGGCTTCGGTTGCCGCATCCAGTGACGGGCTGCTCAGCCCTTCCAGCATCACCACAAATTCATCGCCACCCAGCCTGGCCACGGTATCGCCCTCACGGGTACAGGCAGACAGCCTGTTGGCTACCTGCACCAGCAGTAAGTCTCCTTTGTCATGGCCCAGGGTGTCGTTCAGAATTTTGAAATTAT
>JBOFGM010000396.1:0-2403 GCA_051649105.1 Iodobacter sp.
ATCTACCCAGCCGGCAACCACATCAGGGGTATTTAATGAGCGCTCAGTGGCTTTAAAACTTGGGTCGCCAATCATACCGGTGGCGCCCCCCACCAGTGCCAGCGGGCGGTGACCTGCCATCTGAAAGCGTTTCAGCGCCAGCAATGGCACCAGATGCCCCAGGTGCAAGCTGTCTGCCGTCGGATCAAAACCGCAATACAAGGTGACCGATTTTTTTGCCAGCAAGGCGTCCAGCGCCGCGGCATCAGTAACCTGAGCAATCAGGCCGCGCTCTTGCAGCTGGCCAATTAAATTCGGTGTATTCATAACATGCTCCATCTGAATGATATATGAGCTGGCTTGCGGGTCAGCAAATTGGCAATAAATTCTGCATTTTCATTACTTGAAAAACGATAATAATCAGACCAATAGACGTGACGGTACAAAATGAACACGTATTGCAAGGCACACACCAGTTTGCCTGATAGTTTTTTTGCGAGCGCAATTTGTACAGTGCTACAGCGGGAAATAAGATAGCCAGGACAGATAAGAAAATCGCAGCGGCTCCCAGAGCTAAGACAAAGCCCTGAGGATAAATCCACGCAAATACAAATGGCGGCAAATAGGTCACCACAGCCGTAATCAACCGATCACGTTTGGTATTTTTCCAGCCAATACTACTCGCAACAGAATCAAATAATCCTAAAGAAACGCAAAGATAGGAAGTAAATAAGGCGATTGACGAAAAAATACCAATTAGGGTGGGAATCCAGCGGTTACTGGTACTGGCATGAATATAATCCAGAAACATGCCTACGGAGCCATGATTCTCTGCCAGGGTGAAAAAGCTGTTTTCGCCGGTACGCGGCACAAGCCCCAGACTGCAATACTCCCAGATACCATACACCAGTAAGGGAATTAAGCCGCCCAGAATAAAGACATTGCGCAGAGTCTGCGGTTTATCACGCCCGATATATTTCACCATACTGGGGATACTGCCGTGAAAACCAAAGGCGGTGATAAACACTGGAAATGCAGCGTAAAGATAACGCGAGGAATCGAGGGGGCTGTTGAGATTGCCCTGATTCACATAGGGATGGATGGTGATGGCCATCGCAAAGAAGATAAATACGTTCAGACTGAATAAAACACGATTAACACGGTCAACGGCCCCGGTGCTCATATAGACAATAGAGCCAATCAGCAGGGTAAATACGGCCGCGACAACGGCAGGGGGAACATCAATGCCCAGATACTGCTTAATATTTGAGGTATAGGTGGATGCCGCACCAGAGATATACGCACCAGAAAGTGCATATAACAATAGTAATAACGAAGCATTAATCACCCATAAGCCACGATTGCCAAATAAGCTCTGCGCCATAACATCAAAACCGCTGCCTTCCGGAAATGCCAGAGACACTTCCAATAACATCAGCGCGGTATAAGTCATCAATAGCCAGATGCAGACCAGGGCAAGGCTGGAATAGGTATAACCCATTCCGGATGAAACCAGAGGTAAAGCCAGCATTCCTGCCCCCAGCATAGTGCCGGAAATCAGTAAAGTTGCCCCTACCGCTTTAAAATTAATCGCAAACATAATTAGCGCCTTTCAATCATCGCGCACAAAGAGGCACATTGATCTGAAAATATTTTTAAGTAACAGCATTGAACTCTTCGATGGCAAAAACCCACCTGAAAGCAGGCGGGTTTTGCACTAGGGATTAACTTAAGCAGCCTTACGACTGTTTGCTTCTTTCTCTTCCAGATCGATGATCTGGCCGAGTTTTTCTGCAAAGATCGCCAGCAGATTAGTCCAGTAATCTTCAAAACCTTGTGGATCACGCAAGAAGTGAGTCATCACAGCAGAGCGCAGAATATAAACGCTTTGAGTTTTTTCCCATTCTTTACGGCTGAAGCCACGGCTTTCTGCATAAATCCACGGTGTATCGCCATATTCATCAAATGCCAGCGATGTGGATGAAGTCAGGAAGTCATTGCTGTAAGTACGGCCGGAAGAATAAGAGCAAACTTCATACATCCGTTGATTCAGGCGGTTATGCGCTTCCAGGCTTGGATTACCGATTTCTTTAAAGGTGAAGTTCACCATATGGAAATCAGGGTGCATAAGCGGACGCAATTCAAAGCGGCGGTTGCCCACAACAATCGGTTTTGCCATGGCTAACTTTTGTGCAAACCAGTCTGCAGTCACAATACCGCGGCCAATCACTTTGCCGTAGCCGGAAACATTCAGCGGCACCAGACGGTGAGCCGCCCAGACAGCAGCAGCAGTCGCACCGGCTTTAGAGCCTTCCATAATGGAAGAACCCAGTACCACTTTTTGTTCTTCACCGGCATCGTCTTCGGCTTCTTCAAACACATACGCTGCATGGTAAGAAATCAGATCGACAATCCGTTTGTCTT
>JBOFGM010000397.1:0-4039 GCA_051649105.1 Iodobacter sp.
AAAATCCTGGCGATCCTAAAAACTTAGCGGCATATCAAGCGGTACTCTCTGAATACAATCTGTACCGCAACGCACAGTCTAATGTTGTCAAAGTTTACAAAGATATCGACGCGGCTATTATTCAGAACTTCCGCTAATTACCACAAATGGCAGGACTGTCCTGCCGACAGTTTACAGGATTTACTTATGAGTATTGTCAGCCCCGTTAACGAAAGCCAAGCACTTAGCACGCTAATTAATGACATTAGTGGCGATGAAGGTAGCGTCATTTCGCTGGATGATCGGTTATTACAAGCTTTTGCCCAAAGCACTGTAGCCACAGAAATGGATAAAAATGCGGTGATGCAACGCTTGTCTAACCCCGAAGCACTCAACGACCCTGCAGCGCTATTCGATTTGCAAGTGCGCACCTCCAACTACAATCTGGAAGTGTCTATGATCAGTACGCTCACCCGCAAAGCCGTGAGTGCAGTGGAATCTTTACTACGCTCATGATGAAACAGCTTATCATTATCCCTCTCTTGATATTCGGGCTTGCCGGTTGCCAGCAACAAGACTTACTTAAAGGCCTTGATCAGGACCAAGTGAATGAAGTGATCGCAGTACTACAACGCAGCAATATTAAAGCCAACAAAGCGGATCAAGGTAAAACGGGCTACAGCATCACCGTAGCTCCGGCTGATTTCGCAGCGGCGGTAGACACACTAAAAACGCATGATCTGCCTTCACGCCCGCGTATGGAAATTGCAAAAATGTTTCCGTCTGATTCGCTGGTGTCATCCCCACGCGCAGAGAAAGCACGGCTGTACTCCGCCATAGAACAAAGGCTGGAACAATCATTGCGCAGTATGGAGGGTGTACTGTCTGCACGAGTGCATGTCAGCTATGATCTGGACACCAGCGAAAGCAGAGTAGCAAAACCAGTTCACCTGTCCGCGCTCGCCGTCTACGGCAAAGATATTGAAGCCACGCTCATGATCAGTGATATCAAGCGCTTCTTAAAAAATAGCTTTAGTGAAGTGGAATACGACAATATTTCAGTCGTACTTTCCCGGCGGGCACCGGCACAATACCAATCACCAGGCTTGGACACACAACAAAAGGGCCTATCTGGAACAACACTCGCATTGAGCTTACTCCTGCTGCTGACTTTGGTGGGTACCGTTGCATTTTTGCTATGGAATAAGCGCAAGAAGAGGCCAGTCGATGCCTGATTTGCAGCAGGTGTTAAACCGAATTTTGCATGAGCCACTCTCTTATATACACAAGAGACGTTTGCATCTGCCCGCTATGCTAAGTGGTGAGACTCAGGCCAGTATTATTAATGAAATATTAATAAAGCACCTCCAGCTCAACACCGAATGTTCCGTGCTGATTCCCGGAAGTAAGGTTGCACAAGTCGCACTAAATTGGAGGCATTTGCCGCAAACGGCATTTCTGATGCGTTGCCAACGGCAACGTGCCAGGCTCGCACGGCAAGGTGGTTTGCAGCGTTTACCAGCATGGGCCCGCCACTTTGCAGAACTTGATCTGACCCCTGCGCAAACAAGTGTTGGAGGAGAAGCCATTAATCTTAGCGAGTTACTCACACAGAGTTACCAGGAGCTATGCATTGTGCGAGGAGCACTTCCTCTGGCCCTGCAGCAGAGGCTGGCTCTGCTTTTTCCACCCTCAGCAGATAATTTTCAAACAGCATTGCCCTCAGGTCCTGCTGACCCCCTTTTATTTACCTTGGCCCTTCAATATGCCCAAAGACATCCCCACGCTCCGGCCTATCACTGCCCATGAAGATGTATTGCTCACGCACGACCAATTAAAGAGGCAACACAAAGCCCTGAGCCTGCTTACAGAAGCACGCCAGCGGGCAAAAAAAATACTTAAGCAAGCAGAAATTGAAACACAGCAGATCCGCACACAAGCATGGATGAGTGGCTATCAGGATGGTGTCATTGCTGCCGCAAGCTCGGTGGCAAAACATATTGATGAAAGTGAAAATTTACTTATTCGCTTCCAAAGTAAATTAGGCGAACAAGCAAAAGCCATGCTAAGTGCCTCACTGGATCATCCGGATTTATTACTTATCTTGCTGGATGAATGGCTGCGTGGCGTTGATACACCTGCCCCTGAAGGCACCTTACAATTGCAGCTGCCGCGCCACCGTCGAGGGGCACACAGCCAGCTGTTAAACTCATTGCAAGAGTTGTGGAATGGCAAGATTCAAATTGAATATCATGCTGATGCCCGGTTTGTGATGCGCTATGCAGATCAAATTGCGCAATTTAGTCCTGATGAATTCATTACTGAAGCTGTGCAAGAGCTCTTGCACGGCATGCAGGAAATGCCAGCAGAATGCCGCTTGCTATCGAAAGCAAGTCTGCAATCCTTACAAGACATCTTTACCAGCCAATTCAGCATTCAACCACAACAACTGAATTCAGAGGAGTAAAAGTGATCTCAACCAGCAGCCTCCCGAAAAATATACCTCTTAGCATAAGCAACGAGCTAAAACTAAACAGTATCATAAAGGGAGTGCTGCAGGGCCTTTGCAATACCCCTGAAATAGGGATGCAAAGCATAACGCAATCTAAAACCGACTTGAAAGAATCAGACCGCGACCTCTTCTGTTTGAATCTTCATTTTTTACCGGCAGATCAATATTCTGTTTGCGATTCCAATTTTAAAGAATTTCACCGCCACTCTTCATTCCTCCATTTATTACAAAAGCAACCGATCAGCATTTTAGAGCTGACAATTGAGCAGCAACAGCAAAGTAATGAGCAAAGCATAGAGTTTTATAGAGACTACCAGCTCCTGTTAACTAACAAAAAAGACAGAAAAATGAGCAGATGGATGCAGAAAACGATATGTGTAAAAGCATCTTCAGACTAATCGTCTGAACAAGAAAGACAATTACTTAAATACATTAAAGATTTCAGAAGAAAAGCACACATATAACTGATCAAAATTACTTTACATCAACTTATTCAATGGAAAAACATGATTTCAGCTAACAATATTATTTCATTTGCACATAACAACACATTCAGCACACCCAGTGTACATAGCCTGTCGGATAGGGTTATACAGGCAGCACAGAATATGCCCGAGGTAAATACTAAAGAAGGGCTAAGACCACTACCAGAAACACTACCAAAACCACTCCCCCTTTGGACTGAGACAGATGAAGCCTTTTACCAGGGGCTGCTGCTTCTTGATCCCAATGATCCTTCTGCTATTTGCACTTATCTGGATAAATTCAACCAGAGCCATGGATCGCCTTATAACACACTGGCACAACAGATGAAGATACTTAATCAAGTCATGTCAAAAATAAAAGGCGACCTGGAACTCAAAAAACTTTATGACAATATGCAAACTGTTCAAATTAGCAAATGGAATTTACAAATGACAATGTCCGAATGGATGCGAGAAATTATATGCTCTGAAGGCAAATCACCCGAAGATGTGGATTGGTAAGTATCACCAGGAAAACCTGTCTGTACTCATAAATAGGGAAAAAAATATGTCCCTGTGCAAAAAAAAATGAAATATGGTGAAATAGCAAAGCGATCATGAAGAATTCAATCATGTATCAAGACTGAAAATAGCGGCATTACCATTTTTATGAGTACACTTTCTATGCTTGTTGTCCACTCATCTTCTTATACAAATAATACATATTATTTGCATAAGAAACAGCACACTGCAAAATACTGATGCGGTAATCCAACCCACAAAAAAAGCTTATTTATAAGTCATGTTTCTCGCTTGGGAGCTTCTGCATAAAGGCCCTGGGTAATGCCGTGTCTGAGAAAATAAATTAAACAGGGTCGGTGCATTTTTTGCACGACCCAATTGACGATGCCCGATGCATTCGCTGATTTAATTATGGTTTAATTTAATACATTGGAAGTTGAAGTCGACTGACCAGCAGAGCTCAAAATATGGATCCTGAATAAAATCATTGAATAGCGAGGAAACCCCATGCGAATTCAATCAGATAATGGACCGGAATATATCAGCCTTCTGCTAAAGAATT
>JBOFGM010000398.1:0-4124 GCA_051649105.1 Iodobacter sp.
ATACCACCATTGCACCATGGCATCGACCGCACCCGCGTAAACGGAATACGATTTAGTGGCGGAAACAGGGATAGAAAGGCCATTGATAATGTGCAGTAAAGCAACCGCAAGAATAAATGCGCCATAGAACCAGTTGGCCACATAAATATGCTTCACTTTGCGTTTTACGATGGTGCCGAAAAACACAATGGCGTAAGCCACCCAGATCACAGTGATCAAGAGGGTGATGGGCCATTCCAGCTCAGCATATTCTTTACCGCGGGTCAGACCCATAGGCAAAGTAATGGCAGCTAAAACGATCACCAGTTGCCAGCCCCAGAAGTGGAAGGCAGCCAGTTTGTCGGAGATCAGACGCACATTACAGGTGCGCTGAACGACATAGTAAGATGTTGCAAATAATCCGCTGCCACCAAATGCGAAAATAACCGCATTAGTATGCAATGGACGTAAACGGCCAAAGTGAAAATAAGGGCCAAAGTTAAGTTCTGGCCAGTACATCTGGGCAGCGATAATCACGCCAACCAGCATCCCGACAATCCCCCAAATGATTGTCATGATGGCAAATTGCCGCACCACTTTATAGTTGTATGTGCCTTGGTTTTCCATGCGAGCTCCGATTGATCTCCAACAGCGTGGACTGAAATTTTTGACTTGAAAAATCACTGACAAGTCAGCATATGACCGTAGTAAGAAAAATAACGGTTCTTTTTAGGTTGTGAATAATTCTTTTGTAATTATGCCCATTGAACTCTACCTGCCCAACTGAGCAATCTTGTTGACATATATCAATGCCTTTCGTCAGATCGCGGCATTTTACACCCCGCGCGTCTGAAATTCAGTTGTTTTTTCTTTCACCAACGGAACTTTCTTTTTCTGCTGTACTGTCATCGTCCTGCAAGATCTGCCAGCCCGGACCTTCCATATCATCAAACTGCCCCCCCTTTACCGACCACCAAAAAATAATCCCAATAAAAAACACCAGTAAAACTGAAAGCGGAATCAGTAAATAAAGACTTTCCATTGCAGTATTTCCTTACTTTTTACTCAGGCGCAGGGCATTAAGAACCACAAATAATGAGCTGCATGCCATACCCAGACTGGCAATCCACGGGGTGATATGGCCGCTGACGGCCAGAGGCAGGGCGGCTAAGTTATAGATAATGGCCCAGGCCAGGTTTTGCCGGATGATTTGCCGGGTTTTTTTGGCTAAAGCCAGTGCCTGAGGCAGCCTTGCCAGTTGATTGTTCAGTAAAACCATATCGCCGGCGGCATGGGCCACATCCACACCGGCCCCCATGGCCATGGATACGTCGGCCTTGGCCAGAACGGGCGCATCATTGACCCCATCACCAATCATCAGTACCCGGCGACCTTGTTGTTGCAGTTGTTCTATATAGGACAGCTTTTCATCCGGGCTGGCTCGGCCCATAAATTGTTCAATTTTCATTTCTGCAGCCAGCGCAGCAACGGTGGCCTGGTGATCCCCTGAAACCAGGTGCAGATTCAGCCCGACATTTTGCAGGGAACGAACCGATGAAAGGGCATCGTCGCGTAGCGTATCTGCAACAATAAAGGCGCCCAGCCAGTAAGTGGAAGAGGCCAGTGCGATCAGACTGCCCTCTGCCTTGCCGATTAATTCAGGCAGGGCTGCGCTGCAGTGGCTCTTTACAAACTCAGGATGGCCGATAAAGTACTGCCGTCCATCCAGTACACCACTTAAGCCCCCGCCCGGAAAGGTCTGAATTCCCTGGGCTAAGGGCGATCCGGGGATTAAAAAGGCCCTTGCCAGCGGATGGGCCGATGAGGCTTCCAGCGCCGCTGCAATATTGCGGGCATCTTCTTCCCGGGTTCCGGCGCTGATATAGCGGTGAATCCGCGGTTCGCCATGGGTCAGGGTGCCGGTTTTATCCAGCATCACATCGGTAATCTGCGCCAGTGTTTCCAGTGCCGGGCTGCGTGCCACCATCAGCCCGAGCCGGGCCAGATGGCCGGTTGCCGCCGTCAGCGCCACCGGTGTGGCCAGAGCCAGAGCACAGGGGCAGGAGATCACCAGTACCGAAACCATAATCGGCAGGGCATGGACCGGATCATGCTGGTTCCAGTACAGCCAGGCCAGCAGGGCAGTCAGTAATAAAATACTGACAAACCAGCCTGCCACCTGCTCGGCCAGCAGGGCCAGCCGCGGTTTTTGCGCCAGCGCCTGATCCAGCAGGCGCACGATGGCCGCCAGCCTTGTGTTTTCGCCGATGCGGGTCACTTCAATATGCAGGGGCGCGGCCAGATTCAGCGTGCCGCCGGTGACTGGCATGCCGGGTGTTTTAGTAATGGGCAGGCTCTCACCTGTGAGCAGGGCCTCGCTGACCTCGCCGCTGCCCTGGCGCACAATGCCATCGGCCGGAATGGTTTCGCCGGATTTAACTAAAATCAGCTCGCCAACCTGCAGGCTGTTGACGGTGACTTCACTGGTGCCCTCATTGGTCAGCTTATGGGCAAAGGCCGGACTCAGTTTAATCAGTTGCTCGGTGGCCGCTCCTGCCTTGCGCTGCGCATTCATTTCCAGAAAACGCCCGGTCAGCAGCAAAAAGACAAACATCGAAACAGAATCAAAATAGATTTCACCATGGCCGGTGATCAGCGTATAGCAGCTGGCAATAAAGGCTGTCAGTACGCCAATTGAAACCGGCAGATCCATGCCGGTGCGGCGGCGTTTTAAATCCCGCCAGCTGGAGATATAAAACGGCGTGGCAGAATAAAGCACCACCGGCAGGGTCAGAATCATACTGGCCCAATTCATCAGCTGCAGCCATTGCTCAGCAATTTCACCAGGGGCCGACATATAAATGGGGATAGAAAACATCATCACTTGCATCATGGACAGGCCGGCTACCCATAAGCGGAATAAGGCGCTCTTGCGCTGCTTTTGCCAGCCTTCTTCCTGACGGGCCTGGTCGTAGGGCAGGGCGCGGTAACCAATGGCGGCAATGGCCTGCAAAATGGCGGAGAGATGGATCTTGCGCTCGTCCCAGCGGATGCGGGCGCGGTGATTGGTGTAGTTAATGCTGGCAGAGTGCACGCCCGGCAGCTGGCGGATATGGCGCTCATTCAGCCAGATACAGGCGGCGCAGCTGATGCCTTCCACGATCAGCGACGCTTCCCGGATATCGCTGTCCACATTCAGCACAAAACTCGCTTGCAGGCTGCTTTCATCATATAAATTCAGCTGGGCTAAAAGCTCATCCGGCAGCGCTTCTGCCCGGCTGGCAGGGCGTTCCCGCTGGGTGTAATAACTTTCTAAGCCGCTTTCTAAAATGGTGGTCGCAACCGCCTGGCATCCGGCACAGCAGGTGGGCTGTTCAGTATTCTTGTAGCGGACAGGGAAGAACTGGCCGGGCGCAAGGGGTTCGCCACAGTGAAAGCATGCAGGAGTCATTGGATTTACCGAAAAAAACAGAACGGGAGATCTGTATGCGCTAAGTGCTGCGGGCACAGCACTTAGCGCGAAGGAAACGCTTTAAACGAGACCTTTGGGCAGGGAGAAAATCACATTTTCTTCAATGCCGTCCATTTGATGGATAGAGCCGGCACCAAAACTTTCTATCTCGGCAATCACCTGACGCACCAGAATATCCGGCGCAGAGGCGCCTGCCGTGACGCCAATACTTTTTTTAGCAACAAACCACTGGGCTTTCAGCTCGCTGGCATTATCGACCATATAAGAATCGATCCCCAGATTGGCCGCCACTTCACGCAAGCGGTTTGAGTTGGAGCTGTTGGGTGAGCCAACCACCACCATCACATCCACTTCTTTTACCAGTTGTTTAACCGCATCCTGACGATTTTGGGTGGCATAGCAGATATCGTCTTTTTTAGGCCCGACAATGTCCGGAAAGCGCGAGCGTAAAGCGCTGATCACGGTCTGAGCATCATCGACCGACAGGGTGGTCTGGGTCACGTAGGCCAGTTTATTGCTGGTCACAACCAAGGTCGCCACATCGGCGGCTTCTTCCACCAGATACATGCCGCCAGCTGCCTGACCCATGGTGCCTTCCACTTCGGGGTGCCCCTTATGGCCGATCATAATGATGTCAAAGCCCTGCTCGCTAAGGCGTTTAACTTCCAGATGA
>JBOFGM010000399.1:0-3413 GCA_051649105.1 Iodobacter sp.
TGAAAGCAGAGGCCGATTTGGGCGGGGTGATCTGGCGGATGGAAACCGGGATTGTGGCGATCCAAAAAAACGCCACCGGTTTTGAGGTGCAAACCACGCAAGAAACATGGCAATGCAGCTCGCTGGTGATTGCCAGCGGTGGCTTGTCTATTCCCCCTATTGGCGCAACCGGCTTTGGCTACGATTTAGCTAAACAATTTGATATCCCGGTATTGCCACTGGCCGCCGCGCTGGTGCCATTAACCTTTCAGCCGCAGGATTTATGGACGGATCTGGCCGGTGTGGCCATTGAGGATGCGATTGTCAGTTGCGGCGATATGCAGTTCAGGGAAGCGATTTTACTGACGCATAAGGGCTTATCCGGGCCAGCTATCTTGCAGATTTCTACCTATTGGCATCCGGGAGACACGCTGGAAATTGATTTGTTACCGGATGTTGATCTTGATGTCGTGTGGGCAGGGGCAAACCGGGATGCGCTGATCAGCACTATTTTATCTGAGCTGCTGCCAAAACGGTTGGTGCAAGCCTGGCTGGCGCAGCTGGGTGAGATAAAACCACTGAAACAATATTCTGCCAAAGAGCTGGCTGCTATTGCTGAAGGCTTTCATTGCTGGCGTATTTTGCCTTCCGGATCGGTTGGCTATAAAAAAGCAGAGGTCACACGAGGCGGTGTGGATACCCAGGCTTTATCTTCTAAAACCATGGAATCACGCCAGATTGCCGGATTATTTTTTATTGGCGAAGTGGTGGATGTGACCGGCTGGCTGGGCGGATACAATTTTCAATGGGCCTGGTCATCAGGATATGTTGCAGGATTAAATTCCTAGGTGTATATTGAAATCTCCAGAAACAGCGTAAGGAGATTGAATGAATAGTTTCCAAATAGTGCTGTTTACGGAGGTGCAGTCAGCCCCCGTTACGACGCGGCAAATGTGTCGTTAAGCTGGATACCTGTAGTGCAGTGACAACGTCAGAATACTGGCAGTCCAAGAATGGCATACAGGTGCCGTAGTAACTCTGCTCTTTGCGTGTATTAGATGTAATAGATGTAAGTACTGTTGTAGCTGTAGATGTGGCCGTACCTTGTTTTAGTACGTGTTTTTCCTGTAGCTGCTGTAGAGTTAATGTAGTTTTTATTAACCTTAACCTGTTTGGTATTTCATCTGTTTCACCGCAAGAAGCAACGGGGCGCATTTGCGCTCCGTTGTCGTTTCCGCCATCCCAAAATCCAGTATTACAATCATTATTGACTTTGTCATGACGTCATCATGGCAGAGCTATGTGTATTTTTTATGGCAGGAATAGGGCGCAAGAAAATAAATTAAATAAATCGCAAGGCCCGGTACGTTGGGGCTGTTTGCTTATTTATGGCTGAATGTGTTGCAGCGATTTACATCGCCACTTTCAAGACCTTGTTTAAACCAATAACTGCGTTGCGCCGAGCTGCCATGGGTAAATGAATCCGGGGCAACGGCCTGACCGGCTCCGCGTTGCAGCGTGTCATCCCCGATTGCATTGGCCGCGGCGAGCCCTGCTTCGGTGTCTCCTGGCTCCAGAATATTCTTTTGCGCGGCATGATAGCCCCATACCCCAGCCAGACAATCAGCCTGTAATTCCAGTTTTACCGATAGCGCATTAGCCTGTTTTTTGGACGATGTTTGCTGCTTTTGATGAATTTTTCCAGAAATACCTGTCAGGTTTTGGATATGGTGGCCAACCTCGTGGGCCAGCACATAAGCATTGGCAAAATCTCCCGGTGCCCCGTAGCGTTTTGCCAGCTCATCGTAAAAGCTGAGGTCGATATAGATTTTTTGATCTGCTGAACAATAAAACGGCCCCATGGCCGATGAAGCACTGCCACAGGCAGATTGAACCTGGCCCCGGAATAAAAATAATTTGGGATTGCTGTAGGGGCGGCCAAAAGCCTGAGGGAAAATCTTGCCCCATTCATCTTCGGTAGAAGCCAGAATGGCGCTGGAAAACTGGCTGGCCGGATCCTGCGCCGCTGTTTGCCGGGCCGGTGCCCTCTGTGCGGGAGGAGTATGGCTGGCGATCAACCCCAATATTTGCAGCGGATTTTGCCCGAGCAACAGGCTGATCACCCCCACCAGAATAACGCCGCCAACGCCCAGCCGGCCGATGGGCAGGCCGCTGCCGGCATCATCGCGGTGATCTTCCACATTATCGCTGCGTCTCAGATCTTGCCAGCGCATGCTGTGCTCCAAAAATGGCTTAGCTCAGGCCAAGCACATCCTGCATATTAAAGAAGCCCGAGTTTTTGCCCTTTAAAAAACGAGCGGCGCGCACTGAACCCTGAGCATAGATGGTACGGTTGGAGGCTTTATGCGAAATTTCAACCCGCTCGCCCATGCCGGCAAAAATCACCGTATGGTCACCAATCACATCGCCACCGCGCAGTGTGGCAAAGCCAATGGAGGAGGGATCACGCTCACCGGTAATACCATGACGATCATAAACCGCACAGTCATCCAACTGACGTCCCAAAGCGCCGGCAACGGCTTCGCCAAGCATCAGTGCGGTACCGGATGGTGCATCCACCTTCATACGATGGTGCATTTCCAGAATTTCAATATCGTAGCCAGTGTTCAGGGTCTTCGCTGCCACTTCCAGCAATTTCACCAGTAAATTAACACCCGCGCTCATATTGTAGGCATGCACAATGGCAATATTGGCCGCTGCAGCATGGATGGCTGCAGTGCCGGCTTCTTCAAAACCGGTGGTGCCAATGATCATATTCACGCCGTACTGCTGGCAGGCGGCCAGATGCTGCAGGGTGCCTTCAGGCCGGGTAAAGTCAATCAGCACGTCTGCACCTGCCAGTTGAGCTAAATCTGCACTGATATTTACCTGGCTATTTATACCAAGAAAAGCCGCTGCATCCTGGCCGATTGCCGGGCTGTTTTCACGGTCAATTGCGGCAAAAAGCTGACAATCATCGCTGGCCAGCACGGCTTCAATCAGCATACGGCCCATGCGGCCGCTGCTGCCCGCAATGGCAATCTTTATCGTCATGCGGCTTATTCCTTAGAAGGATTGCTGGCGGGGGCTGAAGTCGGTAATGCCACGGGGGCAGAAGCCACAGGAACATTAAATTTAACCGCTGCCGGCAGCGTCTCGCCGCTGAAACTGACTAAGCTATCTCCTTCAAAGATAAGGAAATAGCTCTTCTTTTCTTTGAGCTCACCGCCCCGTGCATCGCTGTAGAGATAATCCCAGCGATTGGCATGGAAGGGATCGTTCAGCAAAGGCGTGCCCAGCAGAAAACGCACTTGCGAGCGGGTCATGCCAACTTTCAGCTTGGCGGTCTGATCGGCGGTAATTTCATTGCCCTGCGGGATGTCCAGCTTATAAGGAGTCAGAAAATTAGCAACACTGCACGCCGAGGTGGCCAG
>JBOFGM010000400.1:0-8486 GCA_051649105.1 Iodobacter sp.
GGTGTTACGGGTACGGCCTGGCCGGCAGGTTTAAGCTTCACCACCCGGATCTAAATCGGCGGGCACCGGCAATTCATCGGCCAGGTTGGGCTCATCTCCGCCATAGTTTTGCCAGTGTTTCAGCTGATAAATATAAGCCAGCACTTCTGCGGCAGCAGTATACAGGGCGGCGGGGATCTCGGCCCCGAGTTCAGCGTGGTGATAAAGCGCCCGCGCAAAAGGCGGGGTACGGATCACGGCGACTTTATGTTCTTTGCCTAACTCAATAATGCGCTCTGCCAGTAAAAAAGCCCCTTTTGCCACCACTTTTGGCGCACGCATGGTCTCGGTATATTGCAGTGCCACCGCAAAGTGAGTCGGGTTGGTGACAATCACATTGGCCTTAGGAATTTCGCTCATCATGCGTTTTCTGGCGGCTTCTTGCTGCAGCTGGCGGATCTTGCCTTTCACTTCGGCCGAGCCTTCGGCGTCTTTCCCTTCTTGTTTGACTTCTTCTTTGGTCATGCGCAGGCCCTTGTAATAATCCCAGAGCTGATAAGGCGCATCAATGGCGGCCAGAAGGGCCAGTGAGCTGATCACCAGCAGCAGGGTGTGCTGTACCATTTTCCACATATAGGGCATGCCAATTTCCAGCGGCATGGTAATCAACTGTAAAAACTCTTCCCGCTCTCCCCACAGTACCCAGGCCGCCACTCCGCCGATCAGGCTGGATTTAAGAATGGTTTTGGTCATATCCACCACGCTTTTCAGCGTGAACATCCGGCCAATGCCGCTGATGGGGTTCATGCGGCCAAAATTGGGAGCTAAAGAATCAAAGGTAAATAACCAGCCTCCCACCAGAACCGGGGTAATAATCGCCACCATGGCACAGGGAATAATAATAGGCAGGCAGGCCATCAGCGCTTTATGGCTGGACGCGGTAAAGTGCAAAAACATTTGCCCCGGGTCGGCAAGGGTGGCGCGGTTAAAGCTGAGTTCGGCCACAAAAATGGCTTTCAGCGTTTGCATCAGCTCAGGCCCGAGCATGATCAGCATGACAATGCCGGTCATTAAAATAGAGAATGTGGCCAGTTCTTGCGAACGGGGAATCTGTCCTTTACCGCGCGCTTCTTCTAAGCGCTTACTGGACGCGGGTTCCGTGCGTTCTGCATCGGAGTCTTCTGCCATTAGCTACTCCCTCAGAGTGATGCCAAACGACGGTCAGGTGTCAGGCTGGTGATTAAACAGGATTTTCCGGCCGGAGAGCTCAGGCAAGGCCCAAACATGGTTTTTTATACGCCGGACGCGAGTGTAGCATAGCGCTTCCCCCTCGCCTGGCACTGCAATTGCTTTACATAGTGCAGACAGATTAAACCCCGCACCGAGGAGCCTCGTCATGGCGAGCAATCTCACTGTTTCAGCCAGTGTATCTAATAACCGATCTGCTGATGTACGCTCTTCCGTTTCTATGGGGGCAGAACCTGCTGCGCAGCAGTTTTCCAAAGCGCTTGAACGTGAAGTAAACAGCCGCCAGGAAGGTAAATCCAGCGATTCCGGGGATAAAAAAACTTCTCAGACCACGGCCGCCAAAGACGATAGTGGTGAAGAAGAGAAGGCTCAGACCACCGCTGCCAGTGCTCAGGCTGCAGAACCCTGGCTATTGATGATGCAGGCTCAGGCCTTAACGGCGTCTGCTGTGGTGGTGCCGGTAACCAGCCTCACGACTAAAACCAGTGCGCTGGATACCCGCCAGGCCGGACTGGATCTTGGTAATGCGAAAGATGGCAAGGATCTGACCGCTGGCGAACCCGGTTTAAATCCGGCCAATTTGCTGGCTGGGGATCTCGACCCGGCAAAACTTGCCTTGTTACGGCAAAAAACCGCCGGTGGCGGCAGTGAATCAGCGGCCCCGGAAGAGGATTTTGCCGCTTTACTGGCGTCATCTAAAGAAAGTACGGTGTTGCCAAAGGCAGAAGCCGCACCTCTCCTGACCCGTGCACCGGCTCCCACCGAAATGAAGCCGGTTATTCCTCAGCATACGGTGTCAGAGCCGGTGGGGAGCTCCCGCTGGGGCGATGCGGTGGCGCAACGGGTATCGATGATGCTGCGTGATCAGAATCAGCAAATTGATATGCAGCTAAATCCGCCGCATCTGGGGCCCATGGAAGTGCGTTTAACCATGTCGGGCGAGCAGGCCAGCGTGGTATTCAGCTCACAACATGCTGCGGTGCGCGAAGCGCTGGCTGCAGCCACGCCTCGTTTAACGATGTTGCTGGCCGATCAGGGTATTCAGCTGAGTAATGTTCAGGTGGCTTCTGATTCTCTGAATCAGCATGCACAGCAGCAGGCACAGCAACAGACTCAGCAGCAGGCCAGCCAGCAGATGAATCAGCGCCAGCAGTCCGGGGCCCGCCAGTTTGCCGGCGATATGAGTGATGTCTATGGTGACGGGCAACCCCGCATCCTGACCGATGTTCACTTGCCGGTAGCCCGCAGTGGTTTAAACCTCTACGTTTAAACCTGCCTTGTCTTGTTGTTTTACAGCAAGGCAAGGAGCCGGGTACCTTTTTGTTAGCCCTTTTTCGGCTATAATCACCTTACTTGATTCCAAGGCCAGCGCCCCTCGCATTTGATTGGGGCGCTTTGTTCTTGCCTGAATACTTCTTTTTATTCAATATTTAATCCATTCAAGGTGATGTGATGTCTGAAGCCAAAGTGGAAGCTGCACCCAAAGCGAAGAAAAATATTCTTTTGTTCGCTGTAATTGGTCTGTTGGTGGTTCTGTTAATTGTTGTGGGTGGTGTGGCCGCCTTTTTGCTGACGAAAAGCAGCGATCCGGCTGCTGACGAAGTGGCTGCTGAAGCCACGGCGCATGACGAAGTGAAAAAGAAAAAGAAAGACAGTAAAAAGAAGGAAGAGCACCCTGCTGTTTTTGAAAAATTACCCCAATTTACGGTTAATTTGCATTCGGAAGAAGGCGATGGCATTTTGCAAACGGATATTTCTCTGGAAATCCCGGATGCTCATGTTGCTGAAAAAATTAAGGCCCTGGCACCTAAAATTCAGGGGCAGGTTAATAAACTCTTGCGCAGCAAAACAGTGGCCGAAGTAAAAGCGCCGGATGGCACCGATAAGCTGGCTAAAGAAATTCGTGAAGTGGTGAATAAGATTATTGGCGCAGAAAGCGAAGATGAAGGGGTTATTTCTGTTAACT
The DNA here is from genome assembly GCA_051649105.1 of Iodobacter sp. Classification (GTDB taxonomy): domain Bacteria; phylum Pseudomonadota; class Gammaproteobacteria; order Burkholderiales; family Chitinibacteraceae; genus Iodobacter. The sequence continues at coordinate 3,194 of JBOFGM010000400.1, forward strand.
TCGTTACCTTTATCGTGCAGTAATTGCATTAAATAAATGATGCACGGTGCATAAATCGGGTTTACTTAGCGCTTTTGTTGCCGATAAAAGGGAACAAAAGCGTTAAGTCATATATATTCGAACCATTCTGTATAAATAACGGGTAAGTATTTATCCGGACTAAGGATCATGGCAGACGATATCCTTTCTCAGGAAGAGGTCGACGCGCTACTGCGCGGTGTGACCGGCGAAGAGGATTCTTCCGATGAAGAAGTCGATGCTTCTGCTGTTCGCGATTACGACATTGGCCGCCAGGAACGTATTGTTCGCGGGCGGATGCCGACGCTTGAAATCCTGAATGAACGTTTTGCGCGTAACTTACGCGTGGCGCTGTTTAACTTTATGCGCCGTAATGCAGAAATCTCCGTTGGCCCGGTACGGGTGCAAAAATACAGCGAATTTATTCGCAATCTGGTGGTTCCCACCAATTTAAATCTGATTCAGATGAAGCCGCTGCGCGGAACAGGATTATTTATTTTTGATCCTGATTTTGTATTTCTGGTGGTGGATAATTTATTTGGCTCGGATGGTCGCTACCATGTCCGGGTTGAAGGGCGTGATTTTACCGCGACCGAGCAGCGTATTATTCAGCGCCTGCTGGAAGTGGTGTTTGAAGAGTATGAAAAAGCATGGCAGCCGGTATTTCCATGCGAATTTGTCTATGTCCGTTCAGAAATGAACACGCAATTTGCCAATATTGCGACCCCGACTGAAGTGGTGGTGGCCTACACCTTTAAGATTGAGCTGGGGGCCGGCGGGGGGGATTTTCATATCTGCTTCCCTTATTCCATGATCGAGCCTATCCGCGATGTGCTGTACAGCACCATGCAGGCAGACCGTATCGAGGTGGATAACCGCTGGACCACCTTAATGCAAAAGCAAATTCAGCATGCCGAGGTGGACTTGGTGGCAACACTGGGCAATGCCAAGGTCACGCTGGGTGAAATTCTGGAACTGCAGCTGGGGGATATTATTTCCCTGGAAATTCCCGAAGCCATTATTGCCGCAGTCGATAATGTGCCGGTTCTGGAGTGCAAATATGGCACTCTGAACGGGCAATATGCCTTAAGAGTAAGCAAAATATTGGGTTCTGCTGAAGCATTAACCGGCACAGAACCAGAAGTCCATGGAGAGAAGAAAGATGGCTGATGAAGACGAGATGGCAATGGACGATTGGGCCGCCGCCTTAGCCGAACAGGAAGTGGCCGATGCGGCCGCCGCAGCCGCTGCACCCGCTGCAGTACAGGCGGCGGATATTTTTGAGCGCTTTGATGCCGCAACACCAAGCGGTACCCAAACGCCCAGCAATATCGATATGATTTTAGATATTCCGGTTTCACTGACGGTGGAACTGGGGCGCACCAAAATTGCTATTCGCAGTCTGTTGCAACTGGCTCAGGGTTCGGTGGTGGAGCTTGACGGGATGGCGGGTGAGCCGATGGATGTACTGGTCAATGGCTGTTTAATTGCCCAGGGTGAAGTGGTGGTGGTGAATGATAAATTTGGTATTCGCCTGACCGATATTATTACTCCGGCAGAACGTATCCGCCGCTTACATAAGTAGTCTCAGAGTGTCGTTCCTCCTTCGTTTTATTGCGCTGTGCCTGCCTGCCGTGGCCATTGCCGCCAGTGCTTCTGCTCCTGCCACGGCTCCCTCAGGGCTGATGTCGGTTGCTCAAGTGGTGCTGGCACTGGGATTTGTGATCTGCCTGATTTTATGCAGCGCCTGGCTGATGCGCCGTCTTTCTGTTCTGCCTGTCAGTAATGGCCAGACTCTGCGTGTGGTCAGCGGGGTGATGGTGGGCAGTAAAGAGCGCGTCGTGGTGGTGGAGGTGCAGGGCAGCTGGCTGGTGCTGGGGGTGACGGCCAGTTCGGTTAATTTACTGCATACGGTGGAGGCCCCCGAGCAGGGCCCCGCTCCCGAAATACAGCATTTTGCCCAGCAATTGTCTGCAAAATTAGCCGCCGTTTTACAAAGGAATCCCCGTTGAAGCGCTTACTGATTGTTCTGTTTGGTATCTTGCTTGCCGGAACAGTGATGGCTGCAGAGCCGGGAATTCCTTTTATGACCGCCAATGCCCAGACCGGCGGCACGCAATATAGTTTATCTATTCAAACCTTATTGTTTTTAACCGCACTGGGTTTTTTGCCGGCTTTATTATTAATGATGACGGCATTTACCCGGGTGGTGATTGTTTTATCATTATTGCGGCAGGCATTGGGCACAATGCAGGCTCCGCCTAATCAGGTTATTGTAGGGATGGCTTTATTCCTTACTTTTTTTATTATGTCACCGGTATTTGATAAGATTAATCAGGTGGCTTATCAGCCTTATTCAGAACAAAAAATCGGTTTTAATCAGGCGATAGAAAAAGGCGTAGTGCCATTAAAAGATTTTATGCTGAAGCAAACCCGGCAAAAAGATCTGTCCTTTTTTATTGAGATATCGGGTACACAACAACCTAATGGCCCGGAAGATGTGAGTTTACGGACACTGGTGCCGGCTTTTGTAACCAGTGAACTTAAAACTGCATTTCAAATTGGTTTTATTGTTTTTATTCCTTTTATTATTATTGACTTTGTTGTGGCGAGTATTTTAATGGCCATGGGGATGATGATGGTGTCCCCGGTTATTATTTCTTTACCCTTTAAGCTGATGCTGTTTGTTTTAGTCGATGGCTGGGCTTTGGTGATGGGGTCGCTGGTGCAGAGTTTCTATATATCGGGATAGCGTTATGACACCGGAAACAGTTGTTACCGTAATCCAGAGAGCCATGGAAGTGATGGTGCTGCTTGGCGGGCCCCTGCTGCTGACTGCGCTGGTGGTGGGGCTGGTGGTGAGTATTTTTCAGGCCGCCACCCAAATCAATGAAGCCTCTTTATCCTTTATTCCCAAACTGCTGATTACTTTTTTAGTTTTTATTCTGATTGGGCCGTGGATGATTGAAACTGCAATGGATTACACAATCCGGCTGTTTCAAAGTATTCCACAATTAATCAGTTAAGGTCAGCTTGTGACAGATATCTGGACAGTCAGCCAGGCGCAAATTAATTTATGGCTGGGAATCTTCTGGTGGCCTTTTTGCCGCATCTTTGGCTTTTTTTTAGCCGACCCGTTTTATTCAAGTAAAGCCATCACGGTTAAATTGCGTGTCTGTCTGGCTATTCTGATCTCACTGGTGATTGCTCCGGTCTTGCCTGCTATGCCGCAAGTGCCCGTCGTTTCCCCGGAAGGGATTCTGATTGTAATTAATCAGTTTTTAATTGGCATTGCAATTGGCTATATTGTACGTATTATTTTTTCTGCCATTGAAATGGCCGGGCATTTAGCCGGTTTACAAATGGGGCTGGGATTCGCTTCGTTTTATGACCCGGTGCATGCAACCAGTGTGCCGATTGTGGCGCAATTTTTAAGCCTGATGACGATTCTGGTTTTTTTAGCTCTGAATGGCCATTTAATGGTATTGCAAACCTTATTAAACAGTTTTACTACTTTGCCGGTTCGGGTCGAGCCTTTATCCGGCCTGGGTTTTAAATTACTGGCAGATTATGGGGCCTTGATTTTCCGTGCCGGCGTATTGCTGTCTTTGCCGGTGATTGGCTCATTGCTGGTTACCAATCTGGCGGTCGGGGTCATGACCCGGGCGGCACCGCAGTTAAATGTATTTGCCGTTGGTTTTCCCCTGATGATGGGGATTGGTCTGGGGGCGATGTACCTTTCTCTGCCTTATATGCCGGCCCATATTGAGATCATGCTGAATGAGGGATCCCGATTTGCAACCAGGATGTTGCAGGCTTTTTCCGGTCTGCCTCAGGTGGGTCACTAAATTGAGTCCGCCGTTATCAACCCGTTTAATCCGTGATCTGTACTGACGGATCCGGCGGCTGGCTGGCCGAAGGTTTTAACTATCAGCCATGTAGATTATTACAATAATTCCCGAGCGCTTTACTCGGGTATTGTCGGTGTTATAATCACTCATCTTAAAAAATACTATTGGAGTGTCATTCCATGACCATGGCGATTGCCGACGTGCAAAACACGGTGGATACCCGCAATATTGCGATTAATAAAGTGGGCATTAAGTCCATTCGTCACCCAGTTAAAGTAGCGGATCGTACCGATGGCGTGCAGCACACTATCGCCATGTTTGATATGTATGTGTTTTTGCCAAAGCAGTTTAAAGGCACGCATATGTCGCGCTTTGTGGAAATTTTAAACAGCCATGAAAAAGAAATTTCAGTCGATTCTTTTGAAAAGATTCTGCGCGAAATGTGCGAGCGTCTGGAAGCTGAATCGGGTTATTTAGAAATGCGTTTCCCTTATTTCATCAATAAAACGGCTCCGGTTTCCGGCGTACAAAGCCTGATGGATTATGACGTTACCCTGGTTGGCGAGCTTAAAAACGGTGTGTTTGAGCAAAAACTGAAAGTATTGGCTCCTGTGACCAGCCTGTGCCCATGCTCCAAGAAAATCTCGGCTTATGGTGCGCATAATCAGCGCTCCCATGTGACCGTAACGGCCACGCTGGATAAAAGCGTCTGGATTGAAGAAATTGCGGAGCTGATCGAACAAGAAGCTTCTTGCGAGCTTTGGGGCTTACTCAAGCGTCCGGATGAAAAATATGTCACCGAACGTGCCTATGATAATCCGAAGTTTGTAGAAGATATGGTACGCGATGTGGCTGCCCGTGTTGAAGCCGACCCGCGTATTTCTGCCTATGTGGTTGAATCAGAAAACTTTGAATCGATTCATAATCATTCGGCTTATGCCCTGATTGAGCACGACAAACGCACGGCATAACTGCTGTGTTAAAAGCCCCGGAAACGGGGCTTTTTTAATTGGAAACGCGATGTATATTATTTTAATCGGATATTTATATGTGGTGATGATGTTTGTCGCGGTTTCCGGCAGCATCAGCAAAGGGTTGGTGATCTTTTTAATTTTTGCCTTTTTGCCTACGCTGATTTTGATCTGGTTAAAACGCGGCAAGCAAATTGTAAAAAGACGTAAACAAGAAGACGCCATTGAGGAAGCTCAGCAGTACAGCGAGGCTGAAGATCCGCCGCAAGACACTGGCCCTAAAGGTTAGCCAGTGGTACAAAAAAACCCAGCACAGTGAACTGCACCCCAAAAGTTGGACACCCGTCCTTACTTTTGGGGTGTTTTTATGTCCAGGTACATAACGCAATTCAAGCTTCTTGTCGTTCAGCAATATTTAGCGGGTGAAGCCAGCATCCAAACCATTGCCAATCA
>JBOFGM010000401.1:0-2452 GCA_051649105.1 Iodobacter sp.
AATCATGGCCAGGAAGCGCTGGAGCTGCTGGCGGCCCGGGATGCGGCTTACTTTGATGTTATTTTAATGGATATGCAGATGCCGGTGATGGATGGTTATGAAGCCTCCCGGCGGATCCGTGCCCAGGCGTGCTATGACCGGGTGCCGCTGATTGCCATGACGGCCCATGCCATGGTGGAAGAGCGCGCCAGATGCCTTGCGCTGGGGATGAATGACCATATTTCCAAACCGATCGACCCGCTGCAGTTTTTTGCCTGCTTAAAAAACTGGAAGAACGCCGCGGTGGTGCATGTGCCAGACACGGTGAAAACGGTGGTGCCTGCTCCGGTGGCAGGGCAGGAGCTGGATATCCAGGTGGGGCTGGGTTATGTGCTGAACAATTCTTCGCTCTATTTGCGGATGCTGAAACAGTTTTGCAGCAGCGAAGCCGATTGTGTGCAAAGAACGCATCAGGCCCTGCTGGCCAATGATCTGGAGCCGGCTTTACGTTATGCGCATACCTTAAAAGGATTAACGGCCACGCTGGGGGCGACGCCTCTTTCGGTGCTTGCCGGGCGGGTCGAGCTGGCTATCTCAAAGGGAGGGGGGCTGGCGGAAGTCAAAGATGATTTACTACAGCTGGAGCAGCGGCTGGCGGTGCTGATCCGTGAAGTGCAGGACTATATCCACAGCGAAGATCCTGGTGCTCCGGCCCCGTCTGGCAAGATGGCTGAAAAAGAGCTGCTGGAATTATTAGCCTGGCTGGAGCGCTTATTACTGGATATGGATGCCGAGGCATTAACCGTGCTGGGTCAGTATGGCCATGCCATGGCAGTTTATTTTGATCCGGCAGATTTTGCGGCCTTTCGGAGTGCACTGGAGAAATTTAACTTTGGCGATGCTTTGCCCATTTTGCAAAAAATGAGCAAAGCCGTGCAGTAAGGTTAATCAGCCAGCGCCGCCTTTTTTGGTGACTTTGCCTTCCAGGGCGCGCTGACGGCGGATTTCTTTCGGGTCGGCCAGAAGCGGGCGATAGATTTCAACCCGGTCTTGCTGGCGCAATACGGTGTCGGGCTTGCAGGCTTTAGAAAAAATGCCGATTTTATTCACAGCCAGATCAATTTCCGGGAAAAAATCCAGAATGCCCGACTGGCGGATGGCGTCTTCTGCCGTCGCCCCTGCCGGCACCTTCAGTGCGATTAATTTTTGCTGGGCGGCCGTGGCATAGACCACTTCAACCTGGATAGACGTTGTCATGGTGCTCTCAGGGATGGATTCTGTCGGCTTGTTTAATAAAAGCATCCACAAAGGTGCTGGTGATTTTATTAAATACAGGGCCAATAATGGTTTCTAATGTGCGGCTGGAAAACTCATAGTCAAGTTCAAATTCCACCTTGCAGGCGTCTTCCATTAAAGGCGTAAAGCGCCATACACCGTGCAGGGCTTTAAACGGCCCGTCGACAAACTGCATATCAATATGATGCCGTGTTTTAATATCCCGGGTGCGGAAAAAGGTTTTTACTTTTAAAAACTCAATTTTTACCGTGACATCCAGGATGCTTTCGCTGCGCTCATGCACCTCCACTCCGCCGCACCAGGGCAGAAACAAAGGGTAGTTTTCAACGCGGTCCACCAGATCAAACATCTCATCTGCGGAATGGGTAACCAAAACTGTTTTACGAATTGACTGCATAGAGGGTCTTTTTGTAGCGAATTGCCGAATTTCAGTGCGCCGTACCCGAAGGTAACAGCGTAAAATGCCCGACTTCCGGCACGCCAACTAGATATAGAAAAAATGACCGAGCATCGTAACCCCGACAACACCATGACGCAACTTGAAAACATACGTATGCCTCCTCACTCGGTCGAGGCGGAGCAATCCGTCTTAGGCGGGCTGATGCTGGATAACAGCTCTTTCGACAAAATTGCCGATACGCTGTTTGAAGCCGATTTTTACCGGGATGACCACCGCCGTATCTTTACGGTGATCGCCAAACTGGTGGAATTAGGCCGTCCGGCCGATGTGATTACGGTGGCCGAGGCGCTGGATACCAATGATGAGCTGTCTTATGTGGGCGGGCTGGCCTATCTGGGCTCGCTGGTGCAAAACACGCCGTCTGCCGCCAATATCCGCCGCTATGGTGAAATTGTGCGGGAAAAATCGGTGATGCGGCAACTGGCCTCTGTGGCCACCGATATCGCCGACGCGGCTTACAGCCCCAGCGGGCGGGAAGCGTCAGAGCTGCTGGATCAGGCTGAATCGGCCGTGTTCCAGATTGCCGAGCAATCGTCCCGCGGGCAAAAAGGCTTTATCGGCATGCCGCCGATTTTAAAAGAAATTGTGGAACGGATTGATCATCTGTTTCAGCAGGACAACCCTTCAGAAGTTACCGGGGTGGCCACCGGCTTTCTGGATCTGGATAAAATGACTTCCGGCATGCAGGCAGGGGATCTGATTATTGTGGCCGGCCGG
>JBOFGM010000402.1:0-5120 GCA_051649105.1 Iodobacter sp.
AAATATCCAGCAGGCAGCTCAGCCGGGCCAGCCCGCGCAGCTGATGCAGTTCGGCAAAGCGTGGCGCCAGCGCCCGGGTCAAAGTTTTACCAAAAATCACTCCGGTACGGATCTGCGCCAGCCACTGGCATAGCGGCAACAGCTCGGGCGCACCTTGCATGGCCAGATTATGCAGCCAGCTTTGGGTAAAGTAGACCACCTGTACTTCTTTCAGCCCGGTATCGGCATGGGCATGCCAGGTGTGGGGCTGGTTGGGAGCCACCAGAGCCAGATCAGGATCGGTAAATTCGCTGGCATCGCCGCCAATAAAGCGCATACCACGGGCATTTTGCGTGAAGGTCAGCTCAAATTCCGGATGGTAATGCCATAAAAACGGGCAGAGCTGATCTTTGGAGTAAAAGTACTGCCAGCTTTGCCCTTCGGCGTTGCCTACCCATTCTCTGACCAGCATGATGTGATTTCCGTTTTGATATTGAGCTGATTGTAGAAGAAATGCAGCCGGAGCCGGAACATAAATCGCCCCTGCTAAGGCAAAATGGTCCGGATCTTCACAGGAAAACCAAGATGACTGTTTTAAAAGCACGCGCATTTTTATTTGATATGGATGGCACGCTGGTCGATTCATCCGTGAAAGTAGAACAAATCTGGTCGCACTGGTGTCAGCTGCATGGGGTTGAGCTGAAAGCGGTGATGGCGATTCAGCAGGGAGTGCGTTCCTTCGATACCATCAGCCGGGTGGCCCCGCATCTGGATATTGAAAAAGAAGCCGCGTGGGTGGATCAGCATGAGTCGGATGACTGCGAAGGCATTATTGAAATTGCCGGTGCGACCCGGATTCTGGCCCAGCTGCCGGCAGAATGCTGGACGGTGGTCACCTCGGCCAGCCTGCAACTGGCCAGCAGCCGGATGAATTATTGCCAGCTGACGGTGCCACCGCAGATTGTTTGCGCCGAAGATGTCAGTGCCGGCAAGCCCGACCCGGAGCCTTATCGCCTGGCGGCCAGCCGGATGAATTGTTTACCGGCCGATTGCATGGCTTTTGAAGACGCGCCTGCCGGTGTGGCCAGCGCGGTGGCAGCCGGTTGCCAGGTGGTGCAGATTGGCGGTCAGCAGAAACTTCATCCGGCCGTGCTGGCGGTGTTACCAGACTGGCAGGGCGTGAATTTTGTGCCGGCAGACGGCGAGTTTATTCTGGCAGGAGTCACATTGTGAGCAGCTTAAATATGCTGGGTTTTTTAGCCGGCGCATGCACGACCGCCGCTTTTGTTCCTCAGGTATGGCAGGTGTGGCGTACTCGCTCGGCCAGGGATCTTTCGCTGGGAATGTATCTGGTGCTGGTGCTGGGTGTGATGTTGTGGCTGGTGTACGGGCTGCTTTGCAATGATATGCCGCTGGTGATCGCTAATATCATCACGCTGATTCTGGCGGGTTCTGTGCTGGTGATGAAAGTTTATTTTGAAAGGAAGCGGTGAAAGATCCGGTGCCGGATTATTTCGCACCGGCTTTGTGTGTAATAGTGCCTTCGGCACATGGATTTAGGAGTGGTAGCCACCGCGGGGGCCTTCCTTTCTTGAACGGCCAAGAAAGGAAGCTAAAGAAGGCCGCCCCACGAAGCACGAAAGCCCCTCACTGCGGATAATTAGCCCGGCGGTAAAGGCTGCTCGGGAGCAAGCCCGCTACCCCTTTACCGAAACCCCTTGCTAATTATTCCTCGTTCGGCGTGCTTCAAGGGGAGACTTAAGCCCCGTGCGATGAGTTGCAATATTAATTCAGGTCTTTTTGTGTAATGGCAATGCAGCGGGTAAAAGCGGTGGGCAAAAAAAAGCCGGGAATCTTTTCCCGGCTTTTGGCTTATGGCTTAATTCTTTCGGCCGGACAGGCTTTCAGAATGGCAGGTTGGCCTGGCGCAGCCCAACAAACCCGTGTTCTAGGCTTTAATCCGCTCGGCCAAATAAGCTTTAAGCGCCGTCACATCGGCTTCCAGTGAATCAAAGCGCTGTGGCAGGTCTTCCAGACCGGCTAAAGCGGCCGGGCGGGGTGGTTTCTGTCCGATCGCTTCCATCATGGTGTCTTCAAACTTGGCTGGCAGTGCGGTTTCCAGAATCACCATCGGCACCGCTGCATCTCGGTGTTCCATCGCCGCTTTATAGCCATCGGCGGTATGCGGATCAATGGCCAGACCGTAGTTTTCAAAGACGCTGCGGATATTATTCAGGCGGTCTTCGTGCGAGCTGCGGCTTGATCTGAAACCATATATATCGCGCATTTTGGCAAAATCATCGGCGCTTAAATCAAAGCCCACGCCGGCATCAATGCCTTGCCAGAGTGCTGACAGCTTGCCGGCATCGCGATCCAGCAAATCAAAGACAAAGCGCTCCAGATTAGAGGCCTTGGTAATATCCATCGACGGGCTGGAGGTTTCAAAGGTGCGGTCCAGACCGCGCGGATGATAACCGCCGCAGCTGAAAAACTCATTCAGCACATCGTTTTCATTGGTGGCCACAATCAGATGGCGGATTGGCAGACCCATCTGGCGCGCCATATGGCCGGCACAGATATTGCCAAAGTTACCCGACGGCACACAGAAATCAACCGGGTCACCCACTTTTTTGGCAACGGCAAAATAGCCCTTAAAGTAGTAGCAAATTTGCGCCACAACCCGGCCCCAGTTAATTGAATTAACCGCGCCAATCTTATAATTTTGCTTAAATTCCGCATCATTATTAATGGCTTTGACCATATCCTGACAGGCATCAAACATGCTGTTGACGGCGATATTATGGATATTGGCATCCGTCAGGCTGAACATCTGCGCCCGCTGAAACGGGCTCATTTTGCCGGCAGGGCTGAGCATAAAGACTTGCACACCCTTTTTGCCGCGCATGGCGTATTCAGCAGCGGAACCCGTGTCACCTGAAGTGGCACCGACAATATTGATGGCCTGGTTGTTTTTGGCCAGTACATATTCAAACAGATTGCCCAGCAGCTGCATGGCCATATCTTTAAAGGCCAGCGTCGGGCCATTAGAGAGTTGCTGCAGATAGAGGTTATCGCTCAGGGTAATGACCGGAGTAATGTCGGCAGAGCCAAATACTTCGCTGGTATAGGTTTTTTCAACCAGCGCCCGCAGATCGGCCTTGGGAATATCATTCACAAACAGCTGAATAATTTCAAAGGCCAGTTCGGCATAGGGCAGGGGGGCAAGGCGTTCCAGATCGGCCTGAGTCAGCCAGGGACAGACTTCCGGCATCACCAGACCGCCGTCCGGGGCGAGGCCACCCAGCAGAATTTCAGAAAATGATTTGGGCGGCATGCCGCCGCGGGTAGAGATATAGCGCATGGCGTGTGCCTTTTTAGATGTGGCCGGCACAGGGCCGGCCAGTTTCAGACAGCGGACCGGCTTGGCCCGCCCGGCACAATCAGCCGTTTAAATGCTCAAGACGCAGACGGACAATCGATCCGGTAATGCTTGGCAGCGCTTCAATGCCCTTAATGGCGATATTGATGCGTTTTTCCACGGCCAGATGGGTAATGATAATGATATCGGCGCGATCTTCTTTGCCAATCGGGCGTTGCAGCATGGCATCAACCGAAATTTCATTATCGGCCAGCAGGCGGGTGATATCGGCCAGCACACCCGGTTTGTCCTGGGTATTAATCCGCAGATAGTAGCAAGTTTCAATTTCTTCGATCGGCAGAATCGGTAAATCGGCAATTTGCGAAGGCTGGAACGCCAGATGCGGCACGCGTTGTTCCGGGTCAGCCGTATGCAGACGGGTGATATCCACCAGATCGGCAATCACGGAGGACGCAGTAGGTTCAGCGCCTGCGCCGGGGCCGTAATACATGGTTGCACCCACCGCATCGCCTTTCACCAGTACCGCATTCATTACGCCATCCACATTAGCGATCAGGCGGCTGGCAGGGATCAGGGTAGGGGAGACGCGCAGCTCAATACCTTCAGGGCGGCGGCGGGTCATACCGAGCAATTTAATGCGATAGCCCAGCTCTTGCGCATATTTGATATCAATCGCGTCAAGCTTGCTGATGCCTTCTAAGTAAGCCTTATCAAATTGCACCGGAATACCGAAAGCAATCGCGCTCATAATAGTCAGCTTATGCGCCGCATCATGGCCTTCAATATCAAAGGTCGGATCCGCTTCGGCATAACCTAAGCTTTGTGCTTCTTTCAGCACATCGGCAAAGGCCGCGCCTTTATCGCGCATTTCGGTCAGAATAAAGTTGGATGTGCCATTGATAATACCGGCCACCCATTCAATTTTATTGGCGGTCAGGCCTTCGCGCAGGGCTTTAATCACCGGAATACCACCGGCTACTGCCGCTTCAAAGGCCACAATCACCCCTTTTTCGGTGGCGCGGGCAAAGATTTCATTCCCGTATTCAGCAATCAGCTTTTTATTGGCGGTCACCACATGCTTGCCATTGGCAATAGCAGCCAGTACCAGATCTTTGGCGATGGTGGTGCCGCCAATTAATTCCACCACAATGTCGATTTCCGGATTGTTCACTACATCCATCGCATCCATGGTCAGGGTGACATCGTCACCACAGAGCTCACGAGCGCGGGCCAGATCACGATTGGCCGCCATGGTAATCACAATCGGCCGGCCTGCACGGCGGGAAATTTCGATTGCATTACGTTTAAGCACGGTTGCTGTGCCGCCACCTACGGTGCCAACACCGCATAAACCAACATTGATAGGTTTCATTTTATTTCCTTTGTATTAAGCAGTGCCGTGACGTTTTCGATAGTTTTCTAAGAAGCGGGCAATCCGGGCAATGGCGGCAGTCAGATCATCCACATTGGGCAAAAACACCACGCGGAAGTGATCAGGCTGTTGCCAGTTAAAGCCGGTGCCTTGTACCAGCAGCACTTTTTCTTCTTGTAACAGTTCCAGAATAAATTGCTGGTCGTCGGTGATCGGATAAATCGCCGGATCCAGTCTTGGGAACATATACAGCGCTGCCCGAGGTTTTACACAGCTGACTCCCGGGATCGCCGTAAGCAGCTTGTAGGCCAGATCGCGTTGTTTTGCGAGACGGCCCGAGGGTTTGACCAAATCATTAATACTTTGATAACCACCCAGTGCAGTCTGAAT
>JBOFGM010000403.1:0-4040 GCA_051649105.1 Iodobacter sp.
GCGCCGCACAAAACGAGGCGATTAACGCGGCAAAGTCGGCCAGTGCCAATAAGGGCTTGGCACGTTCGGCTTGTAAATGCTTGTTCATTTTACTTCCTGTTTAACCGGGTATTCGTTGTCAGGCCTGCAGGCCATAGGCGTCATAGAGCTGCTGCATCATCTGATCCAGCGAATAATGCGCCTCTGCAAAAAGGCGGGCCTGAGCCCCCAGCTTTTGCCTTGCTGCTCGCTCTTCAATCAGCGGACCAAGATATTTAATAAAGTCATCGCTGTTGTCACAGAGATAACCATTTTCGCCGTTGATCACCAAATCTTTATTACCCACCACATTGGTGGCCACTACCGGCAATCCTGCGGCCATGGCTTCAATCACGGCCACCGGCAGGCCTTCCCAGCGGGAGGTTTGAATATAAATATCCAGCTCGGACAGCTGCTGCAAAACTTCGCTGCGATTAATCCAGCCTCTGATTTTTACCCCGGCCTGTTGTAATGCTTTTTCGCCGGAGGCATCCCCCCCGCCGATCCAGACAAACTCGACGCCGGGTTGTGCCAGCCGGTTGGCGATTTCTGCAAATAATTCCGGATTTCTGGCCAGCGTTACCCGGCCGGCCGTGCCAATTCTGACCAGTTCCTGATTACCTTTGGCCGCCACAATGGCATTCAGATCCACGGCGTTATTCACCACCACCACATTGCTGCTCAGATGACGGCGGATTTCTGCGCCTTCGGAGGGCGAGCAGGCAATAAAGGTGACCGGGATTTCGGAGAGGATTTTTTCTACGGTCAGAAAAATTGTATTTTTAATCCGCCCTTCGGCCCTTTGTAAAAAGGACAGTCCATGGGGCGAGAAAAACCATTTTGGCCCGCGTAAGAACAGGCTGACAATCCGCCCAAGCGCGCCGGCCTTGGAGGAATGCATATGCACCACGGCCGGTTGCAGCTCTTTCAGCCAGCGGTACAGCGAGCGGCCAGCCCGCCAGTCTGCCGCCGGATTAATGGCGCGCACCATGGGTAAATGAATAAAACGGATGGAGTCCGCAAACAGGCTGCGCCAGTTTTCCGGGGTTTCTTCACGCACAGAATGGATAATCGTAACGTGATGGCCATCTTTAGCCTGGGCATTGGCCATGGCCGAAACCATGGATAAGGTACCCGCCCCGAAGGACTCCACAATATGCACAATGCGGGCCGGGGCTTTCATCAGCTGATTCATGAGCGGCCTTTGCGCAACTTGGTTTTCAGTTTAAAGATCAGCGAATAGGGGGTAATCAGCAGCAGCCGGGTGCGCAGCATTCCGCTGAAGGCCGCGAGGCTGCCATCGCTGTATCGTTTTTGGACCAATAAGCGTGATTGCAACTGCTGACGGCGTTTGCTCAGCGAAATACCGCCAGGATCCAGCTCATAGCGAATCAAAGTCTCGTGCATATTTGCCACCTGAAAACGGCGGGTAAATTCACTGAACAGGGCATAATCTTCGGCTGCCGGCGTATCGAGCGGATAGTGGCCGGTGGTGGCCAGCGCCGCGGTCCGGTACATCACCGCCGGATGAATAAAAGCTGAATTGGCCAGCATGGCCTTGCAGATGGCGGCATGGCTGGTCGGGCAATGCATTACAAACTGCTCGGTGCCGGCCTGATCGACAAAACTGGCCGCGCCGCCAACCAGCATCACATCGGGGTGCTGATCCAGAAAGACTCTTTGTTTGGCCAGCCGGCCGGGCAAATTTTCATCGCCGCAATCCAATCGGGCAATCAGCTCATAATCTCGCGCGGTAATCCAGGCCAGCCCGGAGTTGAGCGCATGCTCAATCCCCCGGTTAACCGGCAAATTTAAAAATCGCACCACGCCTTCTGCCTTAAACGCGGCACGGGCGGCGGCATGGTCGATCGGGGAGCGGGCACTGCCGTCATCCACAACCAGCACATCGCATTGCTCGCTCTGGCTGATCGACGCCAGTGACTTCACTAAGCCGGCAGGATTATTAAAATGGGGTATCAGTACAATAATGCGGTTCATATCTGGTTCTATATAGGATTCAGGCCGGGTGGCAATGGATATCAGACCCATTTGTCCATACCCAGCAGACGTTTGATTCTACGGGTGAAACTCACAGGCAGGGCAAAGGAGAGGGCCGCTTTGCTGATTTTTACCAAAGAACGCGGCGAATAATCAAAGTAGCGCCACAGCAGCTTGATGCGCATGGCTTGCTGCTGGCGGCGGCGGCTCATAGAAATGCCAGTGTCGTTATATTCGCTGCGGGTTAAGACTTCGGCCAGATTGGCGGTAGGGCCATGGGCCACAAAGCGCCAGAAATAGGCAAAATCTTCGGCGGCTTTGCAGTCGGTGGGGTAGAGCCCCAGTATTCTGACAACGGAAGCACGAAACATCACCGTCGGATGGGTAAAGGCATTGTCATCGTGCATTTGTTGCACAATGGCTTGATGGGTTTGCGGCTGATGGATGGTAAAGCGATCCCCCCCGCCATCAAAAAAGGTCACGGCACTGCCCAAAAGGCCGATTTCCGGGTGGGCATCCAAAAAGGCGCTTTGTTTGCTAAAGCGATCAGGCGCGCAAAGATCATCACAATCCAGGCGGGCAATATAGTCGTAACCGGCATCCAGAATCGCTTGCAGGCCGGTATTAAGCGCATGCTCAATGCCCTGGTTTTGCGGCAGAAAAATAAAGTGCAATTGCCCCTGTGCCTGCCAGTTTTGCTGGCAAAGGGTCTGATCCAAGGGCTGAATGCTGCTGCCATCATCCACGATAAAGGCATCAATTTGCTCGGCAGCCCCAACGGATGCCAGCGAGCTGGCAAGGCCTTGCGGATTATTAAAATGCGGGATTAATAAGGCAATACGGGCCATGCGGGCGCTTTAATCACAAGATGAAGAGCGCTATTTTAACGGGTTTTATCGTCAGGGTTTTAAGTAATGCCCTGATGCGGGCCAATTAGATGGTTACAGACTGTATCAGCAGAATTCCCTCTCCGGCCCGAAAAGGGAATTTGCCCTGGCAGATTCAGATTTTATTAAATAAGCCTGCCCGGAAATCGCTCATTGCCTGAGAGATTTCCTGCTGTGAGTTCATTACAAACGGGCCGTATTGCACAATCGGCTCATTCAGCGGCCGGCCGGCAAATAATAAGACCCGGCTCTCCTCGGTGCTGCTGATGGTGACCCCGTCTGCCGCCGCATCATTGCTGAAAATAGCCAGCTGTCCGCTGCTGACACTCTGGCCTTCGATTGCTGCATCTCCCCGGTAAACATAGATAAAGGCATTATGTTCGGCGGGCAGGGCGTGGCTGAAGTGGCTGCCAGCGGGTAAATGCAAGTCCAGAAACAGCGCCTCGGTGGCTTCTTTCACCACAACGCCGCTCTGACCATGGGTCTGGCCGGCAATCAGCCTGACTTTAACGCCCGCATCGGTGGTGAGCTCCGGAATGGCTGCGCCATTAAAATCCTGATACCAGGGCTGGCTCATCTTGTCTTTGGCCGGTAAATTCAGCCAAAGCTGGAAGCCTTCCATCATGCCATTTTCTTGTTCCGGCATTTCGGAGTGCACCACGCCACTGGCTGCGCTCATCCATTGCACGCCACCATTTTCCAGCAGGCCTTCATGGCCGGCGCTGTCTTTATGCCGCATTTTCCCGGCAATCATATACGTCACGGTTTCAAAACCCCGGTGCGGGTGTTCCGGAAAACCAGATAAATAATCTTGCGGATCGTCGCTTTTAAACGCGTCCAGCATCAGAAACGGATCCAGCCTTTGTTGCAGCGACTGGGTCAGTGCCCGGTTGATTTTTACCCCTGCGCCTTCCATGACAGGACGGCCGGCAACCCGTTTTTCCAGCGTACGCGGATGGGTGACAATTTCGGTTTTCATAGTGGTTCCTCGGTTTGGGCAGGGGGTGCGGTCAGGCTAAAGCCAGTTCGATCTCACTGTGTGCTGCATTCAGACCTTTATTTTGCATTTCATCGCCCATATTCAGGCCTTCGGCATAAATAAATTCCACATCGCTCATGCCTAAAAAGCCTAAAACG
>JBOFGM010000404.1:0-2698 GCA_051649105.1 Iodobacter sp.
AAACTGAGCTGGCAGGCCGCCGTGACGCTGGGCTGCGGGTGGGCGACATTCTGGTTGCTGCCCGTGGCAGTCGTAATTACGCCGTGCTGATCGATGACACTCTCGCTACCACAGGCAAGCAGGTCGTCGCTGCACCGCACTTTTTCGTCGTCCGTGTTACCAACAAGAGCATCCTGCCTGAGTATCTCTGCTGGTTTCTGAATCAGCCGCCTGGCCAAAGATACTTCGACCTTAATTCTGAGGGAACCCTCACCAAGGCAATTAAACGCAGCGCTTTAGATAATATGCCCATTGCAATTCCACCGCTGATTAAGCAGCAGATCATTATCCAACTCGCCAATACGATTAAACAAGAATTGCAATTGATCGAACAATTACGCCGTAATGGCGAACAGTTGCTGACATCCATTGCCAACGATTTAATTAATAAGAACTAGCCACCACCGGCCAGCCTGTTCAAGGAATAAATATGACCAACCAAATCAATCAAGACGACATCAATAAAGCACTATGGGCGGCTTGCGATACTTTTCGCGGCACGATTAGCGCCGATACCTACAAAGACTTTGTGCTTACCATGCTGTTCCTGAAATATATCTCGGACGTATGGCAGGATCACTATGATGGCTACCAGACTGAATACGGCGATGAGCCTGAGCTGATCACAGAAATGCTGAAGAACGAGCGTTTTGTGCTACCCAAAGACGCCAGCTTCTACGTGCTGTATGAACACCGCCACGAGCCAGGTAATGGCGAGCGTATTGATCAGGCATTGCACGCCATTGAAGAGGCCAACGGCACTAAGCTTAAAGATGCAGGCAAAAGCGTGTTTCAGGACATCAGCTTTAATACCGATAAGCTGGGCGAAGAAAAGCAGAAAAATAATATCTTGCGCTACCTGTTGGAAGACTTTGCCAAGCCTGAGCTTAGCCTGAAGCCTTCACGTGTTGGCGCACTGGATATTATTGGTAATGGCTACGAATTTTTGATTAAAAACTTTGCTGCCAGCGGTGGTCAAAAAGCGGGCGAGTTTTATACCCCACCAGAAATTTCTGAGCTGATTGCCGAGCTGCTCGATCCGCAGCCGGGCGATAGTATCTGTGATCCGGCCTGCGGTTCGGCATCGCTCTTAATGAAGTGCGGCCGCAAAGTGGTCAGCAATCACGGCAGCAAAAACTACGCACTATACGGGCAGGAAGCCATTGGTTCGACCTGGTCGCTGGCCAAGATGAATATGTTTTTGCACGGTGAGGACAACCATAAAATCGAATGGGGCGACACCATCCGCAACCCCAAGTTGCTGGATAAAAATGGCGACCTGATGCTGTTCGACATTGTGACGGCCAATCCACCGTTTTCGCTGGAAAAATGGGGCCATGACGAAGCAGAGAGCGATAAATTTGACCGTTTTCGCCGTGGTATCCCGCCTAAAACCAAGGGCGACTATGCCTTTATCCTGCATATGATCGAAACGCTGAAACCCGGCACCGGCCGCATGGGCGTAGTGGTGCCGCATGGCGTGCTGTTTCGTGGTGGTACTGAAGGCGTTATCCGCCAGAAACTGATCGAAGAAAACCTGCTGGATGCGGTCATCGGCCTGCCGGAAAAACTGTTTTATGGTACTGGCATTCCCGCAGCGATCCTGATTTTTTCTAAAGAAAAATCTGATACCAATGTGATCTTTATCGACGCCAGCAAGGAATGCAAAGCAGGTAAAAACCAGAATGTGCTGACCGATGACAATATCGCCAAGGTTGTTGCAACCTATCGCGATGGTGTGAACGTCGATAAATACGCCTATGTCGCCAGTTTTGATGAAATCAAAGAAAACGGCTTTAACCTGAACATTCCGCGCTACGTCGACACTTTTGTTGAAGAAGAAGAAATCGACCTGATGGCCGTGCGCGCCGAGCGTGAGCAACTTAAAAGCCAGCTTACTAAGTTAGAAGGTGTGATGGCGGGGTATTTGAAGGAACTTGGCTATGAATAAGGCCTTCATTCGCATACTTAAGAGAAAGTCTATCAGTGCTCACCGAATGGCAAGCAAAGGAGTTTGAAATGGAAGCACAACAAATCCAAATGCTAACGAGTAGCTTTGAAGACCATGCTCAGCACACCGAACAAGGTGTGGAATATTGGCTGGCGCGTGACCTGCAACACCTGCTGGGCTATGGAAAATGGGACAACTTTCAGGGGGTTATCTCCAAAGCCAAAACGGCTTGCGAGCTATCCAACCACGACATTGATGATCATTTTGCCGACGCCGGGAAAATGATCGAATTGGGCAAAGGCGGCCAGCGCGAAATCGACGATGTGATACTCACCCGCTATGCATGCTACCTGATCGCCCAAAACGGCGATTCTAGAAAGCAAGAAATTGCCTTTGCCCAAACCTACTTCGCCATGCAAACCCGCAAGGCGGAACTGATAGAGCAACGCTTACTGGAAGCTGAGCGGATACAGGCGCGGCAAAAACTTTCCTCAACTGAAAAAGAACTGTCGAGTGTCATTTTTGAACAAACAGGCGGGAACGATAACTTTGCCTCGATCCGAAGCAAAGGCGACGCCGCGCTGTTTGGGCGAAATACCCACGCCATGAAAACACGCTGGCAAGTGCCGGAAAACCGCCCCTTGGCTGACTTCGCGCCGACCATCGTTCTGAAAGCCAAAGACTTTGCTACCGAAATCACCATCCACA
>JBOFGM010000405.1:0-3945 GCA_051649105.1 Iodobacter sp.
GCCGTTTCCACATCACTGAGCTGATGAATGGCACCATCGGCAGCCAAAGACTGAAACCGGGTGGCCGGCGCGGATTCTGCCACGCCTTCCTGCAAGGAGTTCCATTCACCACAGCCCGGACATTGCCCTTGCCATTTAGGGGCAGCCGTACCGCAAAGCTGACAAATAAAAGAGGATCGAATTTTAGCCATAAGGCGGATAATACAGCACTCCGCCCCGGCTGACAGGCCACAGCCGCCTCAATGGGCTAGCTGATATATTGAAACAGGCTTAAACCTTGCACCTGGGAAAACGATTTGCGCGAGGCTTCCAATAAGGTTTGTGTTAACGAAAAATCACTGAATGCGGCTGCATAATCCAGATCCTGCAGCTGTGAAAGCGTCTGACTATATTGCACTTTTAAATCGGCGTTTGTGTCTTGCACCGATTGTGTTTCCACCATCCGCGCGCCCAGATTACCTTGTGAGCTCAGTACATTGGTCAGCATATTACTGGTGTTTTGTAACACCTGATTCAGCTGATTCTGAAAATTAGCCATGCCGGTCGGGCTGGTCTGATAGGAGTTTAAGGCATCCGAAAACACTTTCATGGTTTGGAAAATATCACCATTATTGCGGCTTGGATCCACATTAAACGAATCGATCGTGCCACTGGAAACAAAACCCGTGGGTGTCGCCGCGCCGCTCAGCGGGCCGGTCACCACACCTGGCTTACCGCTTACCGTCATTTTGATACCAAAATCCCAGGCAGGAGTGGCACCCGAATCGGTCGCTAATTTTTTAAAGGCAATATCCCCGCCTGGCACATAGGCGCGCGGGAAGTTATTTAAAGTACCTGCAATGGCAGGCCTCGGGCCGGCCGAATAATCATAAGCATCAATTTGCGACTTATTAAAATTAGGATTGGCGGTCACCCCATCGGTCAGAAAGGCCTGATTATCGACGATATCGTAAGCAATATTCGGCACACCCGGATGGGCAGGATCATCCACCGCCTGAAATTCAACTTTAAATTTTTGTGAATGCGAAGGGTCATTCCACTTGGTCAGATCCGTCACCTCACCCGGGCTGATCACCCCGCTGCCACTATTACCCGGCGCCACAGCATTGGCGGAGCTGACAAAACTGCCATTACCGGTACGGCCAGCCTGAAAAATCTGATAACCCGATTCAGAGACCGGAATCTGCCGGGAAGCCGAAATTTGCATCAGCCGCTGACCATCATCCCCGGCATATTGCACATTACCAAAAGCAGATTCACTGAAGGGCTGAGTTGCCCCCTTAAAACCTGAGAAAAGATACGAGCCGGCACCATCGGTGGCATTAGCCAGGCTCATCATTTCCTTGTACTGACCTTGCAACTGAGAATCCAGCAACTTTTTTTCTGCAATCGTTTGCGATGGGTTACCCGCAGCAACGGCCAGGGAATAAATATCATGCAGCAGATCAGTCACCTGCTGCAGGGTGGATTCCGAAAGACGCATCGCCGAATCGGCGGTCTGACTGTTTACCGCATATTGCACATTCAGCTCTTTGGCCTGGGTCACATCCAGCGCCTTGGCCGATGAAATCGGATCATCAGCCGGTGTCAGTACCCGCCGCCCGGTGGACAGCTGGTTTTGCAGCTTGGCCTGATTACTGGTGTGTCGTTGCAGCTCGGCAGTGCCTTGCTTATAAATGGTTGTGGTTGCGATACGCATGCTGTTTATTCCTTATCAATACTGAGCCACGCAGACATCAAAGTATGTTAACCACCAATTCGTACAATGGCATCGAAGGCCTGCTGTGCAATTTGAATCACTTTACTGGAGGCCTGATAGGCTTGCTGATAGCGCAGCAAATTGGCCGCTTCTTCGTCCAGATTAACCGCCGACACGGAATCCCGCGACATACCGGCCTGCTTTAACACCTCAGTTTGCGCCGTGGACATAATCGTGACTTCATTGGTTTTTGCCCCGATCACCGCCACCATCTGGCCATACGCTTCCTGGTAATTCGCCTTGCCGCCATCCAGCGTTTTACGGGTTTGCAATCCGCCTAAAGCCAGCGCATTACGTGCGTCGGCATCTTGTGAAGTACCGGCCTTCACCGAGAACTTATCGCCCTGAGCCGGCTGACCATCAATTTTGACATTCCAGCCGTTATAACTGATCGCCTGCCCTGCCACATAAGTCAGCGGGCCTTGCGTTGCACCCGTCACCGCATCGGCCAGGGTATAGGACAAGATCCCGGACTGCGCACCGGCTGTGGGCACCGAGAAAGTGATATTCACCGTATTTTTAAGTTTTGGATCCACGGCAGATTGCGTGGTAATACTGGATGGCGTATCAATGGCCACCTGGCCAATTTTACCCGACCCGGTATTGGTGCGCACCGTATCAGAAATCACCGGCACACCCGCCGCAATCACCCGCGGATCGGTCGGTTTAACGGCCATACTGCGAGTAAAGCCACTATAGGGTTGCACGGTAAAACGATCACCGGCAGTGGGAGCGCCTTGTGAAAAGCTTAAATGCAGTCCGTCCACACTGATGGCATTGGCATTATTGGCATACTGGGCCGCCGTAATCATGGTGCGCTGACCATCAGACTGACGAGTCACCTGATAATTGGCCCCATCATATAAAACTTCATAATCACTGGCCTGAATTTTACTGACGTCTTCGACATAGCCGCCAAGCTGGGGAGCGGGCACTGCCACCGTATTATTGCGATTAGACATCACATTACCAATGGCAGGCGGCATACTGACGCCTACTTTTTCCCCGGCGGCCATACTGCCGGCATTAATGCTCCAGGTTAACCCCAGCACCGTCGGATTGGTGGCCATAGCGGCGGCGCTGACGCTTTGCCCGACATTATCGGACAGACGGGTAATGGTATATTCTGAATTCACAGACAGCGGGTCGTAACTGATTGAATAATCGCTGGAAACGCTTTTAACACCCGGCGGCAGGCTGACCGAGCCAAAGGCGGTACTTACCCCTGCAGCGGTATGGGTCAGCGAAATATTACCCTGCTGATAATCAAAAAAATTCGTTCCCATATTGCCGTACAAATCCTGCCCCTGGCGCATCTGGGCGTTAAAGGTCTGCCCCAGCACCATGGCCAGTCTTTCAATCGAATTTTGTGCGGTTTCTATAGTTTTGCTGCGATACTCCAGAAGACCGCCCAGCTTGCCCCCGGTCAGCATCTCTTCCGGAATTTCTGTGTCGGCCGTGCCCTGGGTATACACAATGGTCAGCCGCTGCGGATCACTGATGGAAGGCTTGGCCGCAATGGAAAAGGCCGTTCCACCCACCACCAGATTTTGCCCGTTACCAATAAAGACATTAATACTGCCGTCACTTTGCTTAATGGTGGTGGCCTTCACCAGACTATTGAGATCCAGCACCATCTGGTCACGCTGATCCAATAAATCATTGGGCGGCTGGCCACCGCTGGCCGATACCGTGATCTGGCCATTAATCTGGGCAATTTGCTTAGACAGCGCGGTAACATGATCCGCCGCACTGACCAGACTGCCATTAACCCCGTTACGCATTTCGGTCAGACGCTGATCAAAGACCTGAAAGCGGTTAACCAGCCCCTGAGCATTACTCATCAAGGACTGCCGGGCAGGCAGAGAAGCCGGATTGGTCGAGACACCCTGCACCGCACTAAAAAAGGACTGCAATACCGGTGACACCCCGGCCGCAGGATCGGCCACCAGGTTATCCACCTGTTTAATTTCAGCCTGATAAGTGCCGTAATAGCTGTCCTGCGACACGGCAACCTGTACTTGTTTGGTCAGAAACTCATCATAAGAGCGCTCTACCGTATCCACACGCACGCCCAGCCCGGTGAAACCACTACCCGTATATTGCGGGTAAGGCGCACTTTGCTTGATGCTCTGACGTGAATAGCCCGCCGTATTGGCATTAGCAATATTATGACCGGTGGTGCT
>JBOFGM010000406.1:0-2492 GCA_051649105.1 Iodobacter sp.
AAGATGGACCTGATCACCGTCAACAAAGAGGCCGGGAACAGTCAAACCTTGAAAGATCTGTTGGATCAAATGAAGCGGGGCGGTATGTACAGCCAGTACAAGCAACTGGTATTTTCCGCTTGTCGTGAAGAAAAAATGCCGGGCACATTGATATCGCTTAAAACCGGACTAGGGGTGGGCTATGAAATTAAGTTCACCGAAACACCCTTAGCGCAACAAGCCGCGAGCGCTCCACGGCAGAAGCGCGACCTGGACGCAACATTCCAGGCGACCCATGAAACAGCCTTCGACGGCTATTGGGTTTATGAAACCATCACCCTGACGCCAAACGGCGACGACATCAGTGTTCAGCGGGAGGTCCGCGAAATCATGCCCTATGTGCAGGCACAGCGGCTGATACCGTCCGAGGCGGTACCGGAACCAGCCACGCTGCCCGCCCCAAGCGGGGTGCGACCGTCGTCACCCACGACGACATCATGAAACGCAAAGAGCGTCAGCGCTTGGCGAAGCATTAACAAGTTAAGTTGGACGAAATATTTTTGGTTTAATTTTGCCCAGCTGGGGGGGGCGAAGGTGCCGATAGCTTTCATGTTGACGGCTTGATTGAAGCCCCCCCACACACAAATCCAGCCAGTTTTTAAGTGGTCTTTATCGCCTGGGAGCTTCTGCATGAAAGCCGTGGGCAGTTAATATGCAGAATATCACCACATTATTTATATTCTAAATTTAAAGAAGTAATTCATGCCCAATAGCGAGGCTTTTACATTACAAAATATAGCTGGCTCCGGTTAAATACATCAATTTCCATCCTGACTCTTCAGTGAGGCGGATATTAACAACAGCGACAATACGTTTTGCCACACTCAAAAAAACCAATACATAATTACCGAAAAAAATTGTACATTTCTGCGTATATTAAACACCTTGCTTATAGTGGCTAACAATATCCGACATGATGAATAAAAATTCAGATAAAAGCGGATTAATCAATGTAAGCGCCCTGCCCGATCTAAGCTGCTGCTGTAAAGCCTCACATGCGTTCAAAGCTAATTGCTCATCTAATACAAGTAATCCGCCTTTTATTTTATGCAAGCAGCGCTCAAAACGCTGCAAATCGTTAGCATCTGCCGCATTCTGCAAGCGATGCTGATCAACATCCCATGAAGCAAGGAAAACCATCTTTAACTCTGCATCTCTGACCGATTCTGGCAGGCCTGTTCCCACATCTGCCATTTCAGATATGGATAAATCTAAAATACTCCCAAGTGTCTGGCTCAATTGCGCAATAGATAAAGGCTTTTGCAAAATAGCAGCAAAATCGTCACCCTCTGCCCGCCAGTCATCGTAACCGTTTGCAGTATTAACAAGGAGTGGAGTCATGATTCCAGATTGCCTCAGTGCCTTTAATAAAGCTTGCCCCCCCATTATTGGCATATAAAGATCCGTAATCACTAAATCGTAATTTTGTTGAATACAATAATTGAGCGCTTGCTGCCCATCGCCAACGCTATCAATATTCATATAGCCAAGTGCATTTAATTGATGCTCCAGCAACAGGCGACTTGTTTCATCATCCTCCACGATCAATATTTTCACCTCTTGGCTGCTATTCAGTATCCGAGCCTCCTGTTGAAATATAGGCAAGGCTATATCCTTCTTGCATGCGCATGACATAAGCGCATACCCAAGTGCAGCACGGTTCAACGAGGTCACATAAATAATTCCTTCGCGTACTTCTGGATGCAATGGGCCATCAAACGAGACAACAATAATTTGTTTAAACGCGCGCAACTGCTCTGGCAAATAATCAGCAGGCAAGCAAGCCTCATGATGGGCAATGAGCAGTATTTTATGATTGCTTTCTAACAGATCAGTATTAGTCAGCTCACTCATATTCACCGCCGCACAAACAACACCCGGCAATTGAAACTTAAGCTGGTTAAGCAACATACTTCGCCATGCTGGCGATTTGCAAACCAGTACGACTTCGTTTGCAAATAATGCTGAGTCCGGATGTATTACCTCTGCCTGATCAGCTATTCTTTTTGAAGGGAATTCAATAGTAAAGATACTTCCTTCACCTTCTTCACTATCTAAAGTAATTGAGCCACCAGCCAACCCGAGTAAGCGTCTGCAAAGTGACAAACCCAAGCCTGTTCCGCCAAAATGTTCAGCTATACGATCATTGGCCTGAGTGTATAAATCAAAAACAGCATTCTGGCGATCAGCCGGAATGCCAATGCCAGAATCCGCCACTCTCACTTTTATATTGGCGCTACTCAGGCCCTGTAGTTCCACCGTAGCCTGGAGCGTAATTGTTCCGGTCTGGGTGAACTTCACCGCATTACTTAATAAATTCATAATGACCTGAGAAACTCTATGTCCGTCCAGCTCCCAGACAGCAAATAATGACTCGTCAATCAAACAGTGAAATTGCAGCCCTTTATTTGCAATTAAAGGAGAAAATGTTTGTGCACAATGCTCCAACAGCT
>JBOFGM010000407.1:0-3912 GCA_051649105.1 Iodobacter sp.
CAGTTTCGACGCACTCAGCCCAGTTCACTCCATATTGTGGCGAGGCATCTTTCATTTGTACAGCAACGATCCCCGAGCCCGGAGACTCCGGAACCTTTCCCCGGAAGGGATGACCTGCGGCGATCTTGGCGAGATTAGAAAGTAGTTGTAGCTGCATAATCGGCATGTTTCATAAGCGATGCTGCACAATATCCACTTTCTAACGATGGCTGTCAACAAAAAATGTTGTACTGTTGTTACTGCATAAAAAAGCCACACTAGAAAGTGTGGCTATCAAATAATAAAGAAGGGTAATACTCAGCTGAAAGCAGGGGTGGTACTGAGCGCGTGGCGTAATTTAATACATGAAAAATAACTGAGCGGCCTGTCGTAGCACAGCATTTTCTTGCTCCAGTCTGTGAATACGAAGTTGAAGTGCCTGTGTGGAGCGTCCTGGCGCTTGTAAATTCGCATATTGAGATAAACATTTCATAAATTTTTTCTGAGCAATTTGGGGCAGGAAAAGCGTCCGCATCCAGTGAGGAATCGGGTAATAACGGAGGGGGTAACATCATTGGCGCACTGGTTACCGCGGCCATTAAACAAATCGCCAATAGCGTAACAGATGCCGCATATCCTATTGCAGGGATTGCCAGCAACAGAATGTTATTTGCCGGGCATCCAAGTGGTCTTTTATACGGACCCCGCTCTGCGTCTTATGGGAAAGATGTCATTAATTAAGTAATTTAAAACTTAAATTGAAAATGCCAGCGAATAAACCCGCTGGCACTTTTTTTGATCAGACACTTTTCTTTGCCCATACCGGCAACGATGTGTTGATTTAAGCCTTTTTCAGAAAACAGGCTTTGAGCATAAAGTTACCTGCATCCATGCGGCAATCCACTTCATGGTCACCACCGGAAACCAGACGGATGGTCTTCACTTTAGAGCCCTGCTTTAATACGGTGGATGTGCCTTTTACTTTTAAATCTTTAATCAGCACCACCGCATCGCCATCATTGAGCACGGTGCCATTGGCATCGCGGATGACAGCGTCGTCGCTGTCATCGCTGGCAGCAGCCACCATTGGCCATTCAAAACCACAGTCCGCGCAAACATAATTGTCGCCATCCGGGTAAGTGTTTTCCAAAGTGCATTGAGGACAGGCGGAGATATCAGACATGGTTTTTTCTATCAATAAGTTCAGATGGCGCTGATTATAACATCAGCCAGGAGCAACTGCCCTGTGCGCTCATCTGCAGTAATGGCATTGAAAGCCACAAAAAACCCGGCCGCAGCCGGGTTGATTTGCTGATTAGTCACTAATTCACTAATCAGAAGGCAGGAACAATCGCGCCTTTAGACTTTTCCAGAATAAATGCTTTCACAGCCGGGCTGTTTAATGCCGCAACCAGTTTTTTCAGCGCCGGGCTTTTGGCGTTATCGGCACGGGAAACCAGAATATTGGCATAAGGTGATTGCGCACCTTCAATCGTCAGAGCATCTTTGCTTGGGTTCAGATTAGCCGCCAGCGCATAGTTGGTATTGATCAGCGCCAGATCAACCTGAGTCAGTACCCGTGGCAAGGTCGCTGCTTCCAGTTCACGGAATTTCAGTTTCTTGCTGTTTTCAACGATATCACGGCTGGTTGCCAGAATGTTTTTGCTGTCTTTAAGCTTGATCACACCGGCTTTTTCCAGCAGCAATAAGGCACGGCCGCCATTGGTGGCATCGTTAGGAATTGCCACGGTTGCGCCATCAGGCAAATCTTTCAGCGATTTCACTTTTTTGGAATAGGCACCAAAAGGCTCCACATGCACGGTAGCAATGCTTTGCAATGTGCTGCCCTTACCCTTATTAAACTCATCCAGATAAGGTTTGTGCTGAAAGAAGTTCGCATCCAGACGCTTTTCTACCAACTGCACATTAGGCTGAACATAATCAGTAAACACTTTGATTTTCAGCTCAACGCCTTCTTTAGCCAATTGTGGTTTTACAAATTCCAGCAATTCAGCATGAGGCACGGCAGTGGCACCAATGGTCAGCACATCGGCCGCATGCGCATTAAAAGCCAGGGCGGCAGTCAGTAAAGCAAGTATTTTTTTCATTACCCATTTCCTTGAAATTAAAAAATGCTACATGGCATGCTGACCATCGCCAGCCTGTCTTACTTACGACTAAAGTGCGTTACCAGCCGGTCACCCACCATTTGCAAGATTTGCACCAGTACCAGCAGCAGCAGTACGGTAACCACCATCACATCGGTTTGAAAACGCTGATAACCAAAACGAATCGCCAGGTCACCCAGACCACCGCCGCCAATCACGCCGGACATGGCGGCATAAGAGACCAGGGTAATGGCCGTGACCGTGACCGCCGCCATAATACCGGGCAGCGCTTCAGGTAATAAAGCACCAAATACAATTTGCCGGGTGCTCGCGCCCATGGCTTGCGTGGCTTCAATAATGCCACGGTCCACTTCGCGCAAAGCCGTTTCAACCAGACGGGCAAAAAACGGCGTTGCACCAACCACCAGCGGCGGAATCGCGCCCGCCACACCCAGCGAGGTACCGGCAACCAGTACCGTAAACGGGATCATGATAATCAGCAGAATCACAAAAGGAACCGAGCGCAGTACATTCACCACAAAAGACACGATGCCATACACCACAGGCTGATCCAGCAGCTGACGTTTACCGGTTAAAAACAGTAAAACGCCCAACGGTAAACCCAGCACTAAAGTAAAGATCAGCGAACCTGCCAGCATGGACAAGGTGTCCTGCCCGGCCAGCCAGATTTCAACCCAATCGATATTGGCCGTCAGTTGATTAAAAAATTCCATTAACGCAATACCTCTACATCAATCCCTTCCGCTGCAAACCGCGCCAGCGCAGCTTCCACATCGTTGCCGTTCAGGGCAAGGGTCAGCTGACCGCAAGGCGTATCTTTAATACGTTCAATCCGGCCGGCTAAAATACTGAAATCCACCGCATATTCACGCGCCACAGTGGCCAAAATCGGATCATAGGTGGACTCACCAATAAAGGTCAGCCGCACTACTTTGCCTTTTACATGGGCAAAATCGTCCGATTGCGAATTTTCGTCAATATGCTCGGTTTCAAACACAAAACGACGGGTCGTCGGATGCTTCGGATGCAAAAAGACCTGGGTGACCACGCCTTCTTCCACGATCTTGCCGCCATCAATCACGGCAACCCGGTCACAAATACTGCGGATCACATCCATTTCATGGGTAATCAGCACAATCGTCAGATTCAGCTTACGATTGATATCCAGCAGTAATTGCAATACCGACTGGGTGGTTTGCGGGTCCAGCGCACTGGTCGCCTCGTCGCAGAGTAAAACCTTGGGCCGGTTAGCCAGCGAGCGGGCAATACCGACACGCTGCTTTTGTCCGCCAGAGAGCTGAGCCGGATATTTATCGCGGTGATCACTCAGCCCGACCAGCGCCAGTAATTCGTCAACGCGCTGGGTAATCCGGGCTTTATTCAGCCCGCCGGCAATTTTTAATGGAAAAGCAACGTTATCGGCCACGGTTTTGGAGCCCAGCAAATTAAAGTGCTGGAAAATCATTCCTACCTGTTGGCGTAAACCACGCAGACCTGCCGCATCCAGACCGGTGACATCGTCACCATCAAGAATAATCTTGCCGCCAGTGGGGCGTTCTAACAAATTAATCAAACGAATCAGCGTGGATTTGCCTGCGCCGGAATGACCAATAATACCAAACACCGTACCGGCATCAATCGATAAAGATACGCCGGCAAGGGCGGGAATATCGAGTCCGTCAACCCGGTACGCCTTGCTGACGTTTTCAAGTTTAATCACAGTAGTGCAAACCTTGTGGGCTTAATTAAAAAAATAGTAGCGGGGCATTCCCACGAGACCAAGGATTCTAAAGCCCAAACATAT
>JBOFGM010000408.1:0-11731 GCA_051649105.1 Iodobacter sp.
ACATTCAAAGTAATTCGCTGTATTTTTCTGGTCTGCCGCAAAAGTTCGCTGCTGCCCAGCCAGCGCCGCACCCGGAGCCAGAATCACCACCACCACCGGATCTGCAGCATCAGATAAAGGCCTGTTGGTCGTACCGGCACTGGCTGCCGCATAAAACCAAGGGTTGGTGCCCCCGGGTGCCGTATCACTATTTAAGGCGATCGCTTTTCTTTCCTGAAAGCCATCAGCGACCGCCATCCATAAAGGCTCACCCGAGCCATCCAACAAAGGTTCCGACAGATAGTTCATCCATGGGATTCTCCCTATGCGCTTTTCCGGATCCAGACAAGACGGAGTACCACTCGTCCCCTGACCACTGGCTAAGTAACCCTCTTCTCCCGGCGCATCCATATCCGGACAAAGAAACTCACCGGGCCGCACATAGACATCAGTTATCCGCTTAGATAAGGCGGCTGACAACAGAATCTGCTTTGCCTGGTTTAAGGCCCTTTGTGTTTGCAACTCGCGGCGCAGCTGCATACTATTATTCCGGCTAAACGGCACAAGAACCGCCACAGCCAGCGCTAAAACCACCCCCATCAAGGCAATCAGCGCCACCGCCCCCCGCTGAGAAGAAAGGCGGCTCATTTTAAGCAGGCCTTATGGTGCAGGCTGGTACACATCGCGCACCTCGCCAGTTTCTAAGTTCATAATTTGCCCCACTTTAAGCCCGGGGGGCACGGCAGACGCGGTCATCCCGCGATTAATCCAGCGGATTTTTTTACGCCTGTGGCTGACTTCTCCATCAAAGCTCAGCCAATAAAACCGCTCAACTTCACCCGCCAGTGCCGCGCCACCGCCCACGGCAGCCCGCTCCGCCGGACTAAAAAATAAACGCCCCCATTCCTCTGCACCGGCACCGGCAGAGTAAAGCAGACAGACACAAAACAGATATTTCATGGTTGACCTCCCTGGCTGACCGCAGCAATACTCAGCCACTCCACATTGCACACCACAATGAGCGACATAGCAGTGGTCCGGTCACGTTTGATCACACAATCACCCAGTGCCGGCCAGCCGGGTAAACGCCGGATACCCGCCAACACGCTGGAGAGCTCTTCTTCATGCCGCGGCTGAAAAGACAGCTTCATTTTGCTGGCATAAAGCTGGGCACTGCCTGACTTAGCCGACAGAGGACGCTGCGGCTCGAAGCTAAATACCAGATTCAGCGCCGGAGTATTCCGTGTCAGCTCAGTCAGGTATTCAATCCAGTCCAGCCGGTGCTCCGTATTAATCAGCCCGCGATCACTCAGCTGCTGAAATAAAGCCTGGTAATTACCGGAATCCTGCCAGGTTTTCTTCTGCATTTCCGCTTGCTGGCTAAGATCCTTCAGCTGGGTCTGTTTTTGCTGCTGATCACCTTCTTGCTTCCAGTAATATTGGCCCGAGAACAACGCCGCCAGTAAAGCCAGAAACAGTGCCAGCGCAAACCAGAAAAAATCAGAAAGAATCAACCGCCATGGCTGTAAGGCATTTTTCATGGTTGCTTTTGCTCCCAGCTCAGTCGCAGCACAAAATCAATCCGCTGTGCATCATCGGCTTTCAGTTTTTCACCTACAGCGACCTTGCTGCTGACATCAATGGGCAAAGTCAGCGCCTCCACTTTTACCCCGGGCAGTTTGGCCAGTTGCTGGCGGAATAAATCGACCCGGGCCAGAGCCTCCCGGTAGGGCAAACTAAAAGGCTCCACCCGGCCGGTCAGATCCATCACTGCTGCCGTATTTTTCACTCCGCTCTTGCCGGCATCCCAGTGCAATTCGTCTAAAATCAGCTCTGGAAAAGCCGGCAAAATCTGACTGACCTGGCGGGCCAGCGTTTCCATATCCGGCCAAAGCAGAAGTTGCTGCTGATACAGTAAATTTGCACCACTCATAAACGCCGGATCACGGATATGGTTTTGCTGCAGTAAACGGCTAAAGTAGCTGACCTGCTCGCTGGCCTGCTGTATTTTCACCAGCGAGGCATCATTGTCCTGCCGTATACGATTGGCTCTTTGCCAGATAAACAGGCTGCAGACAGCCGTTACCAGCAAAATGCCCACCCCGGCCCAGCGCAGAACTTTTCCCCGGTTTTGCCAGCGGGCCAGACGAAGCTGATGAAACGGCGCATATTGGTTGGGCAAAGATTTGAGCAGCAGCCAGCTGCACAGCAGCTGCGACAGGCTATCCACCGGCGGCAATCCCAGCTTTTGGGCCAGCGCCGCCAGCGGCAGATCTTCTACTGCATACTGTGCGCCCTCTCCGGCCCGAGTGAGACCCGCACTGACTTCAGCCAGGCAGTCCATCCCGCCCGGAGCAGCAATAACCAGCTGTAAACGGGCATCGCGGTCTAACAGGCGCTTAGACGATAAATACTGTCTGGCACGCAGTGTCTCCGCCACAATAAAGGCGGCAACCATCTTAGGATCCCGCAGATTAAAGTCGTCACTAAGGGAGCTGAGCCGGCTGAACTGAATGCCGTCGCAAGACAGATAGGTTTGCCGCATCCCGCCACCGGGAACAAAAGAAACCAGCAAGTAATGCTGCAGTTCGGTACCGGACTTTTGTATCATTGCTCCGGCCAGCAGCGCAGCAGAATAGATCCCCTGTAACACCAGATTCTTTTTGGCCAGTGCATTCACGATATGATCGATCGGTGCAGGCAGTGTTAATCCCGATAAAAGCACCCGGTCCTGAAATTCCCCCTTGCCGGCAAATTTTTGCACGACAGCCCGGCGATAAGGGGTGGTACGATAAACCTGATCCAGCCGGCGGTCCAGAAAGTCATAACGGTCAGCACGCCCCATATGCGGGATCAGATCGGACTGAAAATCCTCCTCCGCCAGATCGGTCAGCAGACTAAACCGCTTCGAGTGGCATTCCGCCAGATAGGCATCAAAAGCAGGCATTTCATCCAGGGCAAAATGCGCGCTTTCTTGCAGAGTGCCCTTTACCCGGCGAAAAACCGTCAGCCGGGTATTATTCAAAAAAAGGATGCTATGGGATGTATTCATCGCATTTTACTGACTGTATCAAAAACCGGCCCGAGCACTGAGGACATAATCCAGGCCAGAATCAAGCCCAGTATGACAGTCAGTACCGGCTCGATCAGAGATTGAACCCGGTCCACAGAATCACGGACATCCCGGTTATAAAAATAGGAGACATTCATCAGGGCCTGATCCAACTGCCCCGTGCCCTCGCCCACCTTCAGCATTCGCAAAACCAGCTTGGGAAACAGATGTTCCTGATTAAAGCTGGCCGTCAGCCCCTGCCCCTCCCGGATCAGCCCGCCCACTCTTTGCAGCGATTTAGCAATCACCGCATTGCTGACAATCCCTTCCGAAATATAAATACAATCGAGCACCGGAATACCCGAGGCATACATCAGGGCAAAAAAATTAGAAAACCGCGCCAGAATGATTTTATGCACGATAGGGCCAAAAGGCCGCACGGTGATTTTCCAGCCATCAAAACGGTAGCGGAACCGGCTGCTTTGCCGCAGTAAAATGCGGACAATCAACCAAGTCAGGATGGGAACCCCCACTAAAACCCACCAGTACTGAGTAAAAACATTAGAAACGGCAATAAGAATCCGCGTATTCAGCGGTAATTTCTGCGACATCGATGAAATAAATGAAACCAATTGCGGCACTAAATAAATCATTAAAAAACTCACCACCGCCAGCACTAAAACACTGACAAAAGCCGGATAAAGAACAATTCTTTTTGTCTGGGAAATCAGCTCATCCTGCCATTTCAGGGCATTAATTAAATGATTTAATACCTCGGGTAACTGACCACTGGCCTCACCGGCGCGAACCAGATGGATATACACCGGATCAAAAACCAGCGGATGCGCCGCCAGCGCCTGCGATAACTGACTGCCGCCCTCAATATCTTCAATCAGATTGGCAATCACCTGGCACAGCCTTGGCTCTGGCAGCGTATCGCGCAAATCGGCCAGCGCATCCAAAATGGACACCCCGGCACGGGTCAGCTGCTCCAGATGAAAGGTAAAGTGAATCAGCTCCCGCCGGCTGACCTTTTTCAGACCCAGCCAGCCCGCGGAAGGTGCCGCCCGTGCCCGGATCAGATTTAACCCCATCCGGCTCAGACGCAGCTCCAGATCAGCCAGATTACTGGCTTCGGAGACTCCTTTCTGCAGCTGGCCACCCTCGCCCACAGCCCGGTAGATAAACTGCATCAGCTCACCCGATCAGTCAGATCCAGCACCCGAACAACTTCTTCAAGAGAAGTCAGCCCTTCCAGAACCCGCCGGCAGGCATCATCTGCCATCGTCTTAAAACCATGCGCCGCGGCGACATTCCGGACTTCTAAACGTGTCGCGTGTTTGGCAATCAGCTCGTCCAATTCCGCGCTGATTTTTAAGATTTCCATCACCGCCATGCGGCCTTTATATCCCTGATATTCACATTTTGGGCAGCCAACAGCGCGGTAAACCGGCACATGCTCCCCTTCGGGATTAAGACCCAGCAAGCGCCGTTCAAAAGGATCAGGCGCATAAACTTCACGACAATCAGGGCAAAGTTTGCGCACTAAACGCTGCGCGATAATGCCAATAATATTGCCCGCCAGAATATCCGGGTGCACACCAATATCTAATAAACGGGGTAAGGAGCTGATTGCAGAGTTGGTATGCAGGGTGGAATAAACCTGGTGCCCGGTCATTGCCGCCCGAAAAGCCATTTCAGCCGTATCCGGATCGCGGATTTCACCCACCAGAATAATATCCGGATCCTGCCGCATCATTGAGCGGATGCCATTGGCAAAATCCATTTTTGCCGACTCATTCACCGAGGTCTGCCGCAACAGGGGAATGGGATATTCCACCGGATCTTCCAGCGTCATAATATTGACGGCTTCCGTATTAATACTGCTTAAAATTGAATACAGCGTGGTGGTTTTGCCAGAGCCGGTTGGCCCGGTGACCAGAATAATGCCCTCCGGACGGGAAATCATCAGTTCCAGAATTTGCAGATTTTCCGCGCTTAAACCCAGTTGCTCCATCTTAACCAGACCTTTTTGCCGGTCCAGAATACGCAGCACAATATTTTCACCCCAGGTGGTCGGCTGGGCTGCCACCCGGAAATCCAGCGGCCGGCCGGCCAGAGTCATAGAAATGCGTCCATCCTGCGGGGCGCGGGTTTCAGCGATATTCATTTTGCTGATCACCTTCAGCCGCACCACCATCGCCGGCCAGTAGGTTTTATGCAAAGCGCGGATCTGCCGTAATACACCGTCAATCCGGTAGCGAATCCGTACAAAAGAGGATTCCGGCTCAAAATGGATATCTGATGCGCCCCGGGTACAGGCATCGGCCAGCAGGGCATCAATCAGCCGTACCACCGGCTGGTTATATTCGGCATCGGCATTTTGCAGACTGACCCAATCCACAATCCCGGTTTCAATTTCATTTAAAATGCCATCAATGGACAGCTCAAAACCATAATATTGGTCAATGGCCAGCACCAGATCGGATTCGGCGGCCAGCAGTGTTTCCAGCTCGTAGCGGTCTTTCAGCAGCATCCGCAACTGATCCAGCGCCACCAGATTATTAGGGTTAGCCATAGCCAGCGTCAGCCGGTTGTGCTCCTGATCCAGCGACACCGGCAGCAGCATAAAGCGCTTGGCAACGTCTTTAGGCACCAGATGAATGGCCTGAGCATCCGCCAGAATCGTGGACAGATCGACACTCACCTGCCCCAGATTTTCTGATAAGGCATCACGCAGCACGCTTTCGGACACAAAACCCAAAGACAGCATCAGCTTGCCCAGCGGTTCACCACTGCAGCGCTGCTCATAAAGGGCAATTCGCAGCTGGTCACTGGACAATACGCCTTTGGACAACAACAACTCACCCAAAGGCAGCTTTCGCAGCGGCGCATTCATGGTGTATCCAGCGCTTTCAGCCTGGCCTCCGCCTCATTACGGTCAAACGAAACTTTTTTATTCGCCGCGTGTTGCAATGCCTGGCGGTAATAGCGCGCCGCCATTTTATTTTCTTGTAAATGCTCCAGACTGACCGCCAGATTAAACGCGTAATCTGCATTTGCCGCATCTTGCGACAGCGCCAGAAAATAGGCACTCTGCGCCTCACTCCAGCGGCTTTGTCCGGCATATAGATTAGCCAGCGTAAAAGCGGCGGCGGGCTGCTGACGGGCCAGCTGCTGTAAGCCCGATTCTGCCTCAGCGCCCCCCGGGCTTAAGGCATAGAGCCCGGCCTGAGCGGTGGTGTCCCGCGGATAAAGCGCCAGAATATGCCGGTAAATTTTAGCCGCCTCTCCACTCGCGCCACCCCGCTTCACCGCAAGCGCCGCCATACCCAGTAAAGCATCCCGGTTACGCGGATCTTGCTGTAAAACCCGGCGGTAATTTTCTTCTGCCTTGGCGTAATTTCCATCCTGAAAAGCCCGGTAGGCCGTCATCAGGGGTAAGGGAACGCGGGTATCCTGATTATGCGTATCAAAATGCACCCCCGCTCCGTCAGGGGCCATGGAGCGCTCTTCAACCCGGGCAGCATCCCCATGCAAACGCGGCCGCGACGCTTTCGCCGGCCGGGTAACGGGAGGGTTCAGCGGCTGGATCACCGGCGCGGTCTCTGTCGTACCAGGCAAAGCAGAAGCAACGGACGAAGCAACAGTCGACGCAACAGTTGGTGCCGTCGCCAAAGGCAGCGTTTCCGGCAAGGATGCCGCTGGCAGAGCGATTTTTGGCACCTGTAATGCTTTGATATCAATAGGCAGAGTCTGGTATTGCCACCAATAATAAGCACCACCTCCCAGCAGCAGCAGTGCGGCCAGCAATATCAGCCAGGGGCCGTTTTTAATGCGAAGCGGCGGGTTCAGCTCTGCCGTACTGTCTTGCGCTGCTTCAGTGGCGGGAAGATCACCAGAGTCTGCGGGTATGCCATGAGGTAAACCCAGCTCCAGCGTGCCGGCCACCGGTTTTGTCCAGGGCCGCTTGCCAGATTCTCCACCATCACCCCCATCACCTCCGCTGCCGCCCCCTCCCGAAGCAGGCGGAGCAGCCCCCCCACCGGCCGGGCTGGCTGCGGGTGCCGCCGAAACGGGTGCCGTACCATTAGCCGCGGGTACGACCGGACTGCCCGCCTGCCCGTTTGACAGCGAGTGAGCCGGCTCGATCGGCGGCATAACCCTGTTATGGTTGGTGAAATCATCATCTGAAAGCTGCCGGGGGGAAAGACGCTCCGCAGCCATTTCTTCCAGCGCCATAGATGGCGGTTTCAGCTCCACTGCAGCCTCACCTGCGGGCAAATGCGGCACTGACTGCCAGTTTTCTGCCCCATCACCGGCCGCCTTATCATGGCCATCAGAGAGAGAATCAACCCGTCCGGCCCTTGCACGGAAACGTTTCGCCTCGGCGGCTTTCTTTAAATCATGTAATGAGTTGCTCATGGCGCAGCTCCTGTTGGCACACTGCCCGCCTGAAATGCTGATAAATCCTGATCTGTTTCATTTTTAAAAAATGACTCACCAGGCAAGAATTGCTGATAATTAGCTAATTCACCACTGACGCTGGCGTCCTTAATTAATACCGGGCGTAAAAAGACCACTAATTCAATTTTACGGACGCTATCATTCCGATAACTGAATAAATCACCGACTAAAGGAATACGGGATAAGCCGGGTACTCCCTGCCTGTCCGCCATTAATGAATCCTGAATTAATCCGCCTAAAATAGCCATTTGACCGCTGGCAATTTTTAAAGTGGAATCAAATTCTCTGACCTGCAATATCGGTATCAGACTTTTTATCGGACTCATATTAATTGATGACAGAATCGATACCGCCGGATCTTCAACAAACGAATTAATATTGGTAATAGTCGGCCGGACATTCAGTGATATCTGGCCTTCTTCAGATATTTGCGGTGTGACCTGCATGACCAGACCAATAGGCACGGTATGCAATTCACTGTCGTAAGTCGCTAAAGTGGTTATCTTTCCATCAGAAGACAGAACCGGCGGAGTAACTTTAATTGTGAAATAAACCTGCTCTTCCACTACTTTCATCACAGCCGTCTGATTATTTAAAGCCATAATCTTTGGGCTGGATAAAACACGGGTCCGGCCGAATTGTTCCAGCATTTTAATAGTCAGATTAAATCCGCCGTTTTTGGAATAAGACAACAGACTCATGGGTGCACTATTTAAACTTGTCCCCACCAGCGACTGCTGAAATCCAAGCGGATTATCTGCCGAACTGAGCCGGCTCCAGTCAACACCCGCCTGGTACTGATCAGACAATAAAACTTCAACGATCGTGGCTTCAATTAAGACCTGGCGTAAGGCCCCGCTTTGAACTGCACTGAGATATTCCGCCACCTTAACGTGCTCTTTCTGGCTGGCACGGACACTGATAATGCCGGTTTCAGAATTCATAATCACTAAGCGGGCGGGCGGAACAGGTGGAGGATCCGGCTGGTGATAAAGCGAGGCCAGCTGCTCAGTCTGCAATTTAGTTTTATTAGTCTGGGCCAGATCTTTTTCTATTTTTGCTATTTGCCCGGCCTGATTTATTTGTTGCTGCGCGGCCGGAGCGGGAGCAGGGGGAGCAGCCTGCACTGCCGTTTTAATCGACTGGGTTGCGGTTTGTAATACCGATTCTGCCACAGAGCCGGTATTATTCCGTTCCGTTTTTGGCACACCCAGTATTTCTTTTAAATTAGTTTCTAATTGTTTCCAGAACTGATGTTCTGCCAGCATATCTATTTGTGTTCCGGAACTATTACCTGCATTAGCGCGGGTATTACTGCTGCCACTGGTAACAGAATTAGCCAGAGTGACATTCGATTTAACATTTCTGGCTAAATTAAAATAATTTATTTTGTAAATTTTAAAATAAGGAATATCCGGCGTCACAATTAAGACGCCATTTTCCAGCTCCCAGCGCAAATCAACCTGCCGGCTCATTCTTTCTAATATTTGCGGCAAAGTCTGGTTAATTGCATTCAGGGTGACATTACCTTGCACCGCGTTATGCACATCAACATTTATTTTTGCATCCCGGCCCAGCGCAAATAAAATCTCATTCACCGGCACATTATGAACCACCACGCTATAGGTGGCCGTTTTGGGCGCAGGCTGAGGTTTAGGCAGCAATGGAGCGGTGGCAACGGGCTGAGGTATATTCTCAGCCAAGGGTTTCGCCTCTAAATGGCGACCATTTTCTACTTGCAAGCCCGGATTACTGCTGCAGGCACAGAGTAAAAAAAGCAGAATAAGAATTTGCAGACGCATCATCGTTACTCATGCAAAAAAAACAGGATCTTAAAGCGCGGATCTGAAATGATCCGGCTACCCTTTTATACTTGCTGCGGCTCAGACTGAGGCACGGAGAGCCCGGTCTGAAACAGCATGGCCAAGAAGACTTCACCTGCCGGCTTGCTGCCCGAAAATAAGCCACGGGCAAAACACAAACGGGTACAAAGTAAAAAAACCTGATCCGGCATCGCTATAAAAGTGTTGTTTTTATGTTTTTATTGAGTGCTTTTGTCTTCCATCAAAGCAGCCTCTGCCGGCACGTCTGACGGCCCTGAGAGCCGTCACAGCGGCTTGCTACCGCTTTTGCCTGCAAGTCACCCCTGTTTCATGGCAATAATTCCACTCTCTACCCGTCATGTTGGCCTATCTGATAAAGCCGCCGCGACCTACAATAGTGGTCTTTTATGCCAAGAGTATCGTCCGTCATGCCCTCACCGCTGGTTCACTTTGAGAATGTAAGCTTTGCCTACGGAGATAATCCGGTGCTCAGCAACGTCTCCCTTAGTATTAAGCGTGGGCAAGTGGTCGCAATTATGGGTGGATCCGGCTCCGGCAAAACAACACTGCTTAAACTGATTGGCGGGCAAATCCAACCCGGTCAGGGCAAGCTCAGTGTAGCGGGCGATGATGTCGGTAGCATGAACGAGTCTCGCCTTTACAACATGCGTAAAAAACTGGGCATGTTATTTCAGTTTGGCGCGCTGTTTACTGACTTATCGGTCTTCGATAATGTGGCTTTTCCGCTACGCGAACGTAGTAATCTGCCCGAATCGATGATCAGTGATCTGGTGCTGATGAAGCTCAACGCCGTCGGTCTGCGTGGTGTGGCAAAACAAATGCCGGCAGAATTATCGGGCGGGATGGCGCGGCGCGTGGCGCTGGCGCGGGCGATCGCTCTGGATCCGGCCGTGATGTTATATGACGAACCTTTCACCGGGCTGGACCCAATTTCATTGGCCACTATTGGCAAACTGATCCGTGACTTAAATGATGCACAGGGAACCGCTTCGGTCATTGTGACCCACGATGTGGAAGAGTCGCTGTCGATTGTGGACTATGTGTACTTTCTGGCCGGGGGCACCGTTGTTGCAGAAGGGACACCTGAACAGGTACGCGCCTCCAGCCACCCCTTTGTAAAACAATTTATTAATGGGGAAACCGACGGACCCGTCCCTTTCCACAAACCCGCCGTGCCTTATGCAACGGATCTCGGTCTGGAGCAGCGCCTTGCCTGATTTTATCTTTAACGCCCTGTCTGCTTTGGGCCGCCCGTTTACCAATGTCATTATCAAGCTGGGGTTCGCTTGCCGCTTTATGCTGGCCATTTTGCGGCACTCCCCGACCTCCTTCCTGCGTTTTCAGCTCACCATGCGGGAAATCTGGTTTGCCGGTGTGTTATCGGTGCTGATTATCAGTGTGTCGGGCCTGTTTGTAGGGATGGTGCTGGCTTTGCAGGGGTTTGATACTTTGCAG
Source organism: Iodobacter sp. (assembly GCA_051649105.1). GTDB lineage: Bacteria > Pseudomonadota > Gammaproteobacteria > Burkholderiales > Chitinibacteraceae > Iodobacter. The sequence goes on from JBOFGM010000408.1 coordinate 10,798, forward strand.
CGCTTTGGTGCCACCGATTCGCTGGGCATTTTAGTCGCTCTGTCGCTGGTGCGTGAGCTGGGCCCTGTCGTGGGTGCGCTGCTGTTTGCCAGCCGTGCCGGCTCTGCTATTACGGCCGAAATTGGCCTGATGAAAGCCACTGAACAACTGGCGGCCTTGGAAATGATGGCTGTTAATCCGGTCGCCCGTGTGGTGGCTCCCCGCTTTTGGGGCGGAGTGATCTCGATGCCGCTTCTGGCCGCCATCTTCAGTGCTATGGGGATTTTTGGTGGTTATCTGGTCGGCGTAAAATTATTGGGTCTCGATGAAGGCTCTTTCTGGTCGCAAATGCAAAATGCGGTCGATTTTCGTCAGGATGTGGTCAATGGTGTAATCAAGAGCGTGGTCTTTGGCATGGCCATCTCGCTGATTGCTGTATTTGAAGGGTATGATGCGCCGCCCACCGCCGAAGGCGTATCAGGAGCCACCACACGCACTGTGGTGACCAGTTCACTCGTTATTCTGGCGCTGGATTTTGTTCTCACCGCCTTTATGTTCAGGGGTATTTAAGTAATGAAACGAGGCATGATAGATTTTTGGGTTGGCCTTTTTGCCGCGGCGGGTATTGCCGCCCTGTTGTTTTTATCTTTACGCGTCAGCAGCCAGAGTACCCTGCCCGCTGCCAACAGCTATGAACTGGTGGCCAATTTTGACAATGTTGGCGGTTTAAAAGTACGTGCTCCGGTTAAAAGTGCCGGGGTTTTAGTAGGACGGGTCAGCAGCATCACCCTGGATACCACGCGCTATGTGGCCAAGGTGACACTGAGCATGGACAGCCGTTATCAGTTCAGCCGCGATTCCTCGGCCGAAATCCTGACTTCCGGTCTGCTGGGTGAGCAATATATTGGTGTGACCTCAGGAGCCGACGACAAAATGCTGGCTGCAGGCAATAGCT
>JBOFGM010000409.1:0-4367 GCA_051649105.1 Iodobacter sp.
TAAGCAAACACAAAACGACGGGTTGTTTCGCCATCTTCACTGGCAATCAGGCTCAGCCAGATATTATCGCGCCCAAAGATGTTGGGCTCTTGTTCCAGCTCTACCCGGGCAAAACTGCTGATCACATCGCGGCTGCGCCATAGTGTCAGCAAACCCAGCAGCCTTGTGCGACGTTCCAGTACCTTGCCATCGGTATATTGCTCGCCCGGCAGGGCCCAGAAAATAGCGCCCATTCCCAGCATGGAATACCAGAACACGCCGAAAAAGTGGTTTTCAAACTGGGTGGATTGAACCAAAGGCTGGCCCCACCATGCGGCCGCCACCAGCCCAAGACCAAACAACCACCAGCTGAGCTGACCGGTGGCACGGTGGATTAAAATCATCTTCAAATCATCTTCCAATGGATTTGCTCCCCGGCGCGTAAAGGAATCACATTATGCCCGCCAAAGGGATAGCTGGCCGGTACGGTCCAGCTTTCTTTTACCAGAGTCACCGTACCGGTGTTTTCCGGCAGGCCATAGAATGCCGGGCCATTTTTAGAGGCGAAGGCTTCGAGTAAATCCACCGCCCCGACCTGATCAAAGGCTTCGGCATACAGGGCCAGCGCAGCATGGGCCGAGTAAATACCGGCGCAGCCACAGGCCGCTTCCTTGGTATGCTGGGCATGCGGCGCACTGTCGGTGCCCAAAAAGAACTTTTTACTGCCGGAAGTCACGGCCGCCAGCAGCGCCCTGCGGTGCTCTTCACGCTTTAAAACCGGCAAACAATAATGATGCGGACGAATTCCGCCGGTAAACAGTGCATTGCGGTTCATTAATAAATGCTGCGGCGTGACCGTGGCGGCCACATTATCGCCGGAGGCCAGTACATATTCAGCCGCCTGACGGGTGGTGATATGCTCAAATACAATTTTCAGAGTGGGCAGGCGCTGTTGCAGCACCATCAGCACGCTGTCGATAAAGGCGGCTTCCCGGTCAAACACATCAACATTGGCATCGGTTACTTCACCGTGTACTAAAAAGGGCAGGCCCAGCTCCGCCATTTTTTCCAGCGCCGGCATCACCTTATCAAAATTAGTCACGCCCGAATCTGAATTGGTGGTGGCCCCGGCCGGGTAAAGCTTCACCGCTTTTACAAATCCGCTGTGAAATGCTTTCTCCACTTCTTCCGGGGTTAAATGGTCGGTCAGATACAGCACCATCATCGGGTCAAAAGTCACGCCGGCAGGCAAAGCGGCCAGGATACGTTCACGATAAGCAAAGGCCGCATCCACGGTAATAACCGGCGGCTTTAAATTAGGCATAACGATGGCGCGGGCAAATTCTTTAGCGGTATGGGCGACGACCGAGGCCATCAGGTCACCATCGCGTAAATGCAAATGCCAGTCATCCGGGCGGATCAGTGTCAGGGTTGTGCTCATGGCGGGGCTCTCAGCGTTTGCGAATCAGAAAAAGAAATTTGTCATCCTGCGGCCAGCTTTCAATCAGCTCATGCCCGGTTTGCCGGCAAAATGCAGCAAAATCAGTGGGCGTTGCCGGATCGGTACAGATCACATGCAGTACTTCGCCGCTTTGCATCGTGGCAAGGGCCTTTTTGGTGCGCAAAATAGGCAGCGGGCAATTTAAACCACTTAAATCGGCGGCTTGCTGGTGCTCTGGACGGCTGGACATGGATATTCCCGGGCGAAAAGAACTATTGTACCAAGCTGGTCAAGTCCTGCTGTCATGAGTAAGAACAAAACACGCACAAGGGTTCAATCTTATACTCCGGCAAAAACAGAGGCAGAATGACAAAGTTAACTTCCAGCTTAAGTCTGGCTTAATAATGCCATGCTGTAATAGCCGCATTTTACGCCCAAGAGTCTGCGGTCTGCCCTGTATGCAACCCTGCTCATGAATAACAAGGATAGCAGTATGAATTTTTCCGTCCCCCAAGGCACACCAGAAAAGCAGGATGCCAGCGCCCGTGCCGCCGCAGCATCCCGCAGCACTTGGGTGAGTGTGGTGGTGAATATTATTTTGGCCAGCGCACAAATTGTGCTGGGTATTTACTCCCGCTCACAGGCGCTGGTTGCCGACGGGATTCACTCCTTATCTGATCTGGTTGCAGACGGCGTTGTGCTGTTTGCCGGCCATCACAGTAAAAAAGATGCCGATGAAGACCATCCCTATGGTCATCAGCGTTTTGAAACCGCCGCCTCGCTGATTATCGGCATGATTTTACTGGCCGTCGGGGTTGGCATGTTGTGGGCGGCGTTTCGCAAACTGGAATCGCCGGAAACCATTCAACAAGTCCATGCCATTGCCCTTTGGGTGGCCGGTGCCGCGCTGATTTCTAAAGAACTGCTGTTCCGCTATATGCTGAGCGTGGCCCAGCGGGTGAAATCCAGCATGCTGATTGCCAATGCCTGGCATGCCCGCTCGGATGCCGCTTCATCGCTGGTGGTGGGGCTCGGGATTATCGGTAATCTGCTGGGTTACCCGATTCTGGACCCGATTGCCGCACTGATCGTGGGCTTTATGATCAGCAAAATGGGCTGGAGCTTCAGCTGGGATGCGCTGCACGATTTAATGGACCGGGCCGCCGATGATGATGAAGTAGAAGCCATCAGAAATACCCTGTTAGCCACACCCGGCGTGCTGGGCGTACATGATCTGCGTTCACGCAAAATGGGCGATATGATCGTGATTGATGCGCATATTGAAGTCGAAGCGCTGATTACCGTGGAAGAAGGCCATGCCATTTCGGTTAATGCCCGCCAGCGTGTGATGCAGCGCCACCGGGTGCTTAATTTAATGACCCATATCGATCCGTCGCAGCGCCCGGATCTGGATCACGCCCCGGTCTCCTCTGGCGGCTGAAGCCGCGTATCCGGATCAAATATTTAATTGATCCGGATATTTAATCTGTTCTTAAGTTTGGCTTAATGCTGGCGTGTTGAAATGCAATCACCAACTCCACACCACACTTAGGAAACACCATGAAAATCGCTGCCCTGCTTGCCGTTGCCACTCTTGCCGCTTCTTCCCTCAGCATGGCCGGTGCAAACTGCACCGCCCACCCTAAGGGCGAATGGCTGAGCCCGGCTGATGCCCAGAGCAAAATTGTTGCCATGGGTTACAAAATCAAGAAATTTAAAACTTCCGGCGAATGCTATGAAATCTACGGCTGGAATAAAGAAGGCAAAAAAGCCGAAGTCTATTTCGATACCAAAACACTGGAAATCGTGAAATCCGAAATTGGTGGTTAATCTCTGTCTTTCACCACAGAGCATAAGCTGAACAGCCCCAAGCCCGTCTTGGGGTTTTTTCTTCGGAGCCACTCATGAACAAAGTCAAAGTCTGGGACCCGCTGGTGCGTTTATTGCACTGGAGCCTCGCTATCGCTGTACTGGGTAATTTCTTAAATGAAGGCGGTGATCTTTGGCACCGCTGGGAAGGTTATACCGCTCTTGGCCTTGTCTGCACCCGTATCATCTGGGGATTTATTGGCAGCCGGCATGCCCGCTTCTCCGATTGGTTTCCTACTCCCAAACGTGTGATTCCCTATCTGCAAGCCATGCGCCGTGGCGAACACCCGCGTTTTCTGGGCCACAACCCGGCTGGTGCCGTGATGATGCTGTTTTTATTGATTATGGTCTTAGCAATGGGTGGCACGGGCTATATGATGGGGCTGGATGCTTTTTTTGGCGAAGAATGGCTGGAAGAACTCCACGAAACACTGGCATGGACCTTACTCGGCGGCGTGGGCTTACATATTGCAGCGGCCCTGCTGGAAAGCTGGCGGCATAAAGAGAACCTGCCGGCCGCGATGATCCACGGATATAAACGAACAGAGACTCAGGCAGAAGACTGACCCGTTCCGGAGCTGTTTTCCGGCTGCCTGTCCCGGAGACAGCAATGCGCTTACTATTGGTCGAAGATGATGCCCTGCTTGGCGATGGTATTCAGGAAGGCTTAACCGACGCTGGCTTTGTCACGGACTGGCTGAAAGATGGCGAGTCCGCAAGGCTGGCCCTGATGACCGAAAACAGCTTTGATGGTGTTGTGCTGGATATCGGTCTGCCCAGAATGGACGGCTTGCAGCTTCTGGCCTGGATCCGCCGGGAGCGCGGCCATCTGCCGGTCTTGCTGCTGACCGCCAGAGACAGCATTGAAGACCGGATTAAGGGGCTGGACGCCGGCGCAGATGATTATCTGATTAAACCCTTTGCTCTGGGGGAGCTGTGCGCCCGGGTTCGCGCGCTGGTTCGCCGCGGCAAGGGCAAGCACGATGGCGAGCTGTGCTGGCAGGATCTGGTGCTTGATCCGGTGTACCAGTCGGTACAACAAGCCGGCGAAACACTGAATCTGACGGCCATGGAATAC
>JBOFGM010000410.1:0-3594 GCA_051649105.1 Iodobacter sp.
TCACCAAGGGGGCGGAGCGGATTGCCGAAGTCTCCGCCCGCTTTACCCTGGATGCCATGCCCGGCAAACAGATGGCCATTGATGCCGATCTGAATGCAGGGCTGATTAATCAGGAACAGGCCCAGCAGCGCCGCCGTGATATTGCCACCGAAGCCGATTTTTATGGCTCGATGGACGGGGCGTCTAAATTTGTCCGTGGCGATGCCATTGCCGGTATTTTGATTCTGCTGATCAATTTAATTGGTGGTGTCGCGATCGGGGCGTTAATGCACGATCTGAGCATGGGCGACGCTTTCCGCCAATATGCCCTGATGACCATTGGTGATGGTCTGGTTGCACAGATCCCGGCACTGCTGCTTTCGGCGGCAGCTGCCATTGTAGTGACCCGGGTCAGCGATTCCGGGGATATGCAAGAGCAGATTGGTGAGCAACTGCTGGCTTCTCCTACCGTTTTATTCAGCTCCGCCCTGATTATGTTTGTATTGGCGGTGATTCCCGGCATGCCGGCAATTCCCTTCCTGGCCTTCTCTTCCCTGCTGGCCTATGCCGGCTGGAAAATGCATCTTAATCGCGCTAAAAACCCGCTGCCGGCACAGGATCTGAAAGCCATTGAGCATGCCTTACTGAGCGGTGACGATGCCGAGCTGGAATGGCAAAGCCTCCCTTATGTCGATGTACTGGCCATCTCGCTTGGCTATAAGCTGGTCGGGCTGATGGATAAGGAACAAGGCGCGCCGCTGAGTAAGCGGATCCGGGGGGTAAGGCAAACGCTGAGTGAAAACATCGGGATCTTATTACCCCATATCGCCATGCGCGACGATTTACGCATCAAGCCATCGCAATACACTATCCGCTTAAATGGCAGCGTGGTGGCACAGGCCGAAGTGTTCAGCGATCATCTGATGGCGATTCCTTCGCCGGAAGTCTATGGCACGCTGGACGGGATTCCGGGCGTGGATCCGGCCTATGGCATGCCGGTGACCTGGATTCCCCTGAGCGATAAATCCAATGCGCTGGGCCTGGGCTATCAGGTGATTGATTGCCCGAGTGTGATTGCCACTCATCTGAATAAAGTGATCCGCCATCATCTGGCCGAGCTGTTCCGGCATGACGATGTCAGCGCCCTTTCTGAGCGCTTAACCACACTGGCCCCCAAGCTGGCCGCAGCACTGAATCAGGCACTCAATGCCAATCAGCTGCTGCGCGTTTATCGCTACTTACTGGAAGAAAATGTCTCGCTGAAAGATATTGTGCCCATTGCCACCACCCTGGTGGATGCCGCCGATAATTCTAAAGACCCGATCATGCTGGCGGCCGAAGTGCGCTGCACCCTGAAGCGGCAAATTGCGCAGGCCATTCTGGGCTCCCGCAGCGAAATCAAAGCCTTTAATCTGAGTGCCGAGCTGGAAAACATGTTGCTGGGCTCATTAAGCCAGGCACAGCAAAATGGTAAGGTGGTTCTGGACAGCTTTGCCATTGATCCCAATGTACTGACCCAGCTGCAAAGCAATATGCCGCTGGTACGCGAGCAATTAAAGCAGCTCAGCACCCCGCCTGTTCTGTTGGTAATGCCGCAGATTCGTCCGATTCTGGCGCGCTACGGCCGGCTGTTTTCCCCCGGATTACACGTACTGTCTTATAACGAGATCCCTGAAAACTACGATGTCAGCCTGATTGGCACCATGGGTTAATGCTTATTCTGCGGTAAAGGATTCCAGCGCCACCAGCGCTTCTGCTGCAAATTTAAACAGCGGCAGAGGCAGCTGTTCCGGAATCAGTGCCGCGGCTCTCGCCACCGGCATACGCTTAATATGGGCCAGTGGCAGGCCAAGAGTAAAACAGAAATAATAAGCACCAAGACGCAGGGCCGCCTTTCTGAACACGGGCTCGAGGCGTTTCAACCGCTCATGACAGTCCTCACCGGCCCCCAGATTCAGCACCAGGGTATGCCGCCGGTAACGCAGTAACAGCTGGATATCACCCCAGCCGGGCAGATTAATTTCCAGCATCAGCTCTGCAGCCTGCGGCGTATCCGGCTCTGACTGGCCGCCCTCTTCGTCCACAAACCAAAGCCGTAATACCGGGCCGCCCCACAGCCACAGCGGCATACTGGCGGACTCGGCCAGCTCTGGCCTCACTGCAGAACTAAACTGCAGAAATGCGGCCGGCAAATGGCCATTTTCCTGCGCCAGCCGCATACCAAGATATGAAATCGTGCCTAATAATTGCACCCGCCAGGCATTGGCCAGTTCGAAATTCTGCGGCTTATTTTTAGAAAAACGCGGGTTATCACGCAAAATCAGTGCATCAGCCATCCCGCCGGCCACCGGACCCGGCTGACGTGGCACCACCTGCTCCAGCGTCAGAACCAGACGCGGCTGGCTGGCCAGTACCCGCAGCAGCAAGGGCCGGCTCAGCGGCCAGTCAGCGGGTAAATCGGGCAGGCAGAGATTTAACTCCAGCCCTTCCGCCGTGCGCAGGCGCAGCTCGCCGGAAGGCTGGCGGGCCAGAATTTCCAGGGTCAGCAAATCACCCGTTTTAAAAGGACCGGGCAAAGAAGCTTGCCCGCGCGGCAAAGGCGCGGTAGTCAGCTCGTTCAATCGTTCCAGCATTTTTTATCCCAAACCCTGGTTTATTCAGCTTCGTCATTCCCGCGCAGGCAGAAATCCAATATTGACGCCGGATCCCCGGTATAAATACCCGGGGATAACGTTTTAAACAGAGGTTTCCTGACCAAAAAAAACCAGCCGCAAAATGCAGCTGGTTAAATAAGCCAGTGGGAACCGGATTATTGCATCAAAGACATCACCATCTGGCTCATCGAACCGCTTTGCTTCAGCATCGAAGTACCGGCTTGCATCAGCATCTGGTTAGAAGTCATTTTGGCTTGTTCGGTAGCGTAATCGGTATCCATAATGCGACCCTTGGCCATCTTGGTATTGCTGTCCATATTGCCCAGGTTGTTATAAACGTGGTCAAGACGGTTGGCATTGGCACCCATATCCGAGCGCAAAGTACCCACAGCTTTCAGTGCAGCAGAAATAGTGTCAATTTGAGCATTGGCACCCTTACCCGGAACAGCAGGAGTTTGAGGATTAGCAGCAGTACCAGTACCGATAACCGCTGGAGTACCTGGCGCATCAGCAATAGTCAAATCGGTGCCCACGGCGCCTGGTGTTGTATACGCGTTTGATGCAGCTATCAGCGCATCATCCATGCTCTTCATGATCTTACTCAGGTCAACCGTCATTTTTTCGTCGGCGCTGGCACCAATCTGAAAATTAATGCTGCCACCCAACTTACCAGTGGTACCCAATACCTTTTCACCACCAAACGAGGTGTTCTTTACGATATTAGACATTTCCTTACCCAGCGCATCAAATTCTGACTGCATCGCTGTTTTGTCATCGGCTGACGCCGTGCCATTGGCCGCTTCTGTGGCCAGGTCTTTCATCCGCAATAAGATGCTGCTGACTTCGCCCAAAGCGCCTTCGGCGGTTTGCAGCATGCTGATGCCGTTTTGGGTGTTTTTCATAGCGGCTTGCATACCGCGGCTTTGCGCATCCATACGGGTGGCAATTTGCAGGCCGGCAG
>JBOFGM010000411.1:0-1150 GCA_051649105.1 Iodobacter sp.
AAATATCCAGATGGCAGTCGCAGAAAACCTCAATAAAATCGCCATCGGCCATACTGCTGCGAATCTTTTGCCGGGCGGAGGCCAGCGGGGAAATCAGGGCCACAATCACCACCAACCCCTGCTGCATCAGCAGTTTGGCCAGCTCCCCCACCCGGCGGACATTTTCCTGGCGGTCTTCCACCGAGAAACCTAAATCCGCACAAAGGCCATGCCGCACATTGTCGCCGTCCAGCACCACGGTCTGAAACCCCTCCTGATACAGGGTGTACTCCACGGCAGAAGCCACCGTGGATTTGCCCGAACCGGGTAAACCGGTAATCCAGACCACGGCCCCTTTATGCCCGTTACGCTGTTCACGTTGCGCACGGCTCAATAAGCCTTTCTGCCAGAACACCTGATTATTTTGCATATCCAGCTGCATAGTAGAATCCATCGCTCTTACCGCTCACCTAACGATTCAGTCAGTGTTTTTCTGATGGGTTTTAACAGATAGCCCATTAATGAGCGCTCCCCGGTGCGGATATCCACCTGAGCCGTCATGCCTGGCAAGATTTCCAGCTTTTTACCGGTGCTGGTGATCGCCGGATAGGATTGAGCGGCCAGATGCACCCGGTAATAGATTTCTTCGCCGCGGGATTTTTCTTCTTTTAAGGTGTCCGCACTGACATAAGTGACCTTAGCCGGCACGCTGCCAAAAATCGTATAGTCAAAGGGATCAAAGCGGATATTGGCCGCTAAGCCCGGCTGGATATGGGCAATATCGGCAGGCCGGATCTTGGTTTCAATAATCAGCTGATCATCCACCGGGATAATCTGCATAATTTCTTCCCCGGCCCGCAGTACGCCACCCACGGTGGTGACACGGATATTTTTTACAATCCCTGCCACTTTGGCTTCAAACACGCTGTCTTCCTGCTCTTGTTTGCGGCGCGTTAAAATCTGCGCATTTTGCGCGATTTCATCTTCGGCCTTAGAGAGATCAATCCGGGCGTCTTCCAGAAACTTGTTTTTCCGGTTAGCAAGGCGCGCCTCGGCCTCATTCAGGGAGCGCTGCACCCGCAAGACTTCAGAGCCACTGACATCGCCTGATTTTAAGAGTTGCTCCACAAGGCTCTGCTCTTTACGCGCCAGATCCACTCCCACCTTCAGG
>JBOFGM010000412.1:0-2945 GCA_051649105.1 Iodobacter sp.
CATTAACCGCCTGGTGGCGCGTGAATTGCTGTCACTGGCCGGCATCAGCTGCGATGAAGCAGAAAATGGTGAAGAAGCACTGCATCAGCTGACGCAGCATCATTACGATCTGGTCTTTATGGATTTACAAATGCCGGTACTGGACGGGCTGGAAGCCACCCGCAGAATGCGTGCCCGGGGCGACCTGACCCCGGTGATTGCCCTGACGGCCGATGCACTGGATTCACATAAAAAAAGCTGCACCGAAGTCGGTATGGACGATTATCTGTCCAAGCCGATTATTCCGCTGCAGCTCAATGCCCTGCTTAAAAAATGGCTGCTTAAAAACCAGCCGCTGCGCTAGTGGGTGCAACGCACCGGCAGATTACGGATCGCCTCGGCATTCGAGGGTGAAAAGACCATTTCTGCGGCCTGGGACCAGGGAACCCACTTAAAACAGCGGTGCTCGCCCTCGGCCAGCCTGACATCCAGCGGAGCCGGTACTTCCAGGCTGAACACATGCTCGGTATTGTGCGTGGTTCCGGGCGCATAGCGATGACGCCAGATTTCAAAAATCTCAAAATCGTGACTTTGCTGCCAGTCCCTGAAGCGGTAGCTGCGGGTATCGAGCCCGGTTTCTTCAAAAACTTCCCGGCGGGCCGTTTGCTCCAATGTTTCATCCCCTTCCCGGCTGCCGGTGACCGACTGCCAGGCGTCCTTAAAATCAGTGCGCTCCATTAAAAGCACCTGTAAATCCGGGGTGTGAATCACAATCAGCGCAGACACGGCCTGTTTATATGTCACAGGGCTGAATAAAATCGGAGAGGTCATAGGGGTTCTGTTGAATGCGGGCCAGTACAGAGCTTAAACCATGCAACCACCGGCTCACAACTTTGCCGACAAAAACAATACGCTTCTGTCTGCTGTCACCCCAGGTGGCCCGCCCACCGCCGTGCATTTAAGCCCGTATTCAGAATGAAACTGGCAAGTAAATACTGGCCCAAGGATGAACGTGCGTAATATATCGCAGACACGCTACAATCCTCCCCCTTTCCGACCATTGAGCCGCTATGTTTGATGCCTACGCCTTACGTGCCCAATTTCCGCTGCTGGCCCGCGCGCCAGAGCTGATTTATCTCGACAATGCGGCCACCACCCAAAAGCCGCTGGCCGTACTGGATGCTGAGCGTCATTTTTATGAAACGGCCAATGCCAATGTGCATCGCGGATCACACCGGCTGGCGGTAGCGGCCACCGACGCCTTTGAAAGCGCCAGAGCCCGGGTGGCACGCTTTATCAATGCCGCCTCGGCCGATGAAATTGTCTTTACCCGCGGCACCACCGAAGCCATTAATCTGGTGGCCCAAAGCTGGGGTGCGGCTAATTTACACGCCGGGGATGAAATTGTGCTCAGCACACTGGAGCATCACGCCAATATTGTGCCGTGGCAAATGCTGGCCGAACGCTGTGGAGCCCTCATCAAACCCGTGCAACTGCTGGCAGACGGCAGTCTGGACATGGATCATTTTCACTCGCTGTTGTCGGATAAAACCCGGCTGGTGGGGCTGACCCAGATTTCCAATGCCATTGGCACCGAGTTGCCGGTGGCGGATTTAATTCAGGCAGCGCACCGGGTTGGCGCTAAAGTCTTAATTGATGGCGCGCAGGCCGTGGCGCATAAAATCATTGATATTCAGGCACTGGATGCCGATTTCTTTGTTTTTTCCAGCCATAAGGTCTACGGGCCAACCGGCATTGGCGCGCTGTGGGCCAGAGCCGGGATTCTGGCGGCCATGCCCCCCTGGCAAGGCGGCGGCGAAATGATTGAGCGGGTTTCTTTTGCCCGCAGCAGTTATGCCCCCGCTCCTGCCCGCTTTGAAGCCGGCACCCCCGCCATTGCCCAGACCGTCGGTTTTGCTGCCGCACTGGACTGGCTGCAAATGCTGGACCGGCCTGCCCTGGCCCGGCATGAAGATCAGCTGCGCCAGCAATTAGAGCAAGGTTTAAGCCAGATCGAAGGCCTGCGCGTGATTGGTACGGCCCCGGCCAAAGGCCCGGTGGTTTCCATCGCCTTTGCTTCGGCCCACCCCTATGATGTGGCCCAGTTTTTAGATGAGCGGGATATTGCCGTGCGGGTAGGCAATCATTGTGCCCAGCCGCTGCTGGCAAGCCTGGGGCTCACCGGCACCCTGCGGGCCTCCTTTGCTGCCTATAATACGGCCGCCGATGTGGACGCCTTACTGGCCGGCCTGACTGACACACTGGAATTATTGGCATGAATAAAGCAGAAATAGAGCGCACACTGGCGGCAGCACACGGCTGGGAAGGAAAAAACCGCCTTTTAGTGCAACTTGCCCGTGATTTACCCCCGCTGCCCGCCAGTGATCTGACTGAAGCCAACCGTATTGCCGGCTGTGAAAGCACCGCCTGGCTGCTGATCCGCTGGCAGGGAGAGCAGATCCAGCTGACAGCGGACAGTGAATCGCGAATTATTAAAGGCTTACTGGTTTTACTGATGGCCGCTTACCAGGGAAAAACCCGCGCAGAAATCAGCAGCTTTGATTGTGAAGCCTGGCTGATCTCACTGGGGCTGACCCGCTTTTTGTCCGCATCCCGTGGTAATGGTGTTAAAGCAATTATTGGTAAAATTCACGCTACAATTGGCGAAGGTCAGCATTGACGTTCGCCGTCAGCTTGGTAATGCTACTAGCCTCATTTAAGGATGGTTTCAATGAAAAATCTACGTCAGTTGTTTGCCGCACTGGTTACGACCAGCCTCATCGCCGCCCCGGCTTTAGCCGAGCGCACTTATACCGTCGGTACGGAAGCGACCTTTGCTCCGTTTGAATCGATGAATAAGAAACAAGAAGTGGTAGGTTTTGATGCCGATATTATGCATGCCATCGCCAGCAAGGCCGGTATTCAGATCAAAATCATCAATACTCCTTGGGAAGGCCTGTTTGTCG
>JBOFGM010000413.1:0-2507 GCA_051649105.1 Iodobacter sp.
ATCATTTATACGAAGACAGTTTATGCAAATTTGGGTTGATGCCGACGCCTGCCCCAAGGTGATTAAAGAAATACTATTTCGTGCCGCGGACCGCTGCAAGGTGAACTGCACCTTTGTGGCCAACCAGCTGATCTTTACCCCACATTCGGCTTATTTAAAAGCCATTGTGGTTGAAAGTGGTTTTGATGTGGCCGACCGGAAAATTGTTGAGCTTTGCGCTGCCGGCGATTTAATTATCACCTCCGATATCCCGCTGGCTTCCGACGTGATTGCCAAAGGCGGATGGGTACTGGATTCCCGCGGCGAGCGCTTAAGCAAAGAAAATATCGGCGAGCGGCTGAATATGCGTGATTTTATGGATACGCTGCGCGCCAGCGGCATCGACACGGGAGGCCCCTCTGCCCTCAATGCCAGTGACCGGCAAAACTTTGCCCGGGAACTGGACCGCTTTCTGGCCAAAAAATAGTCTGCGGCCATGACGCTGTTCATGGCCGGCCCTGCCTCTCCAGCCTGGTAAACCGCCAGACCCTCCTTCTGAGGGTCCCCGCACGGTTCCTTATCGCTTTCCGCTACGTAGTCACCGCATTGTGACTTTAAAACAATTGTTTTACAGTCAGCCTCTGGTTTACCGCCTGAACTGAACCTGTCTAAAACCGGAATCCGTATGAACCTTCAATCCCTTACCGACTGGTTTATCCCCGCAGAAGTCCGCCAGCAACCCCAATTACTGATCCGGGCGCATACCATTGTCAATGCCGCCTTATCGGCCGGGCTGATCGCACCGCTGTTTGCTCTGTCCTATTACAAACTCCACCATCCGGCGATGGCCAATGGCATTTTGCTGGGCTGCCTGGCACTTTTAATTGGCGTTTTACTGCTTAAATCCACTGCCATGGTGCAGCTGACCGCCGAATATGTGGTGCTGTGCCTGTTTTCACTGGTCAGTTGGATGGTGTATGTGAATGGCGGCATTATGTCGACCAGTATTGTCTGGTATGCCGCGGTGCCGATGGCGGCCATTTTTGTCGGCGGGCGTGTTTCCGGCCTGTTTTGGGTCACCGCCACCCTGCTGGCGGTACTGGCTTTTTCTGCGCTGCCCCATGGCATGCTGCCCGCCAGCCCGATCCATCCGGCCGAATTTCCTAAGTTGCAGACTAAATCACTGCTGGGTATTACGCTGATTGTTTTTATTCTTTCGCTGTCTTTTGAAAAAGCCAAATCCCGGGGGTTTGAAAAGCTGGAAGCGGCGCGGCTGGACGCAGAAAAAATCGCTCTGGCCATGCAATCCATGATGGATCAGGTGACCCGATCGGTGGATGCCGCCGGCAAAGAGAGCACCGGCATCAGCAGCAGCGCCAGCCTGATTGCACTGACTATGTCGGCGCAAAACCAGCGCGCTGAAGCCATGGCCCGTCATTCACAGGAAATGTCTGCCACCACCGCACAAAATGCCTCCGGCTCACTGGATGCCGCCACCATGGCCCAAAGCACCAGTACGGCCGCCCATACCGGCGGCGAGGCCATGAAAGCGGCGGTTTTACAGCTGAATCAGGCGCACAGCGCCATGAAGACCGCCACCTTGCAGCTGGATAATCTGGGCCAGCGCAGCAGCGAAGTAAACAGTATTGTGCAAATGATCCGCGGCATTGCCGAACAAACCAATTTATTGGCGCTCAATGCCGCCATCGAGGCGGCGCGGGCCGGGGAGCAAGGCCGCGGCTTTGCCGTGGTGGCCGATGAAGTCAGAAAACTGGCCGAACGCACGCAAAATGCCACGCTGGAGATCGGTGAAAAAATTCAGCTGATCCTGGAAGGCACCCAGTCGTCCATTCTGACCATGAAAGAAGGCGACGCCCAGATGAAGGCGGGGCACGCCCATACCCTTCTGGCGCAGGAAAAACTGAACGGCATTATTGTGGGCACCGCCACGCTCTCTGCCCTGCTGCAAACGGTGGCCAAAGACGGCGCGCAGCAAAATGCAGGCTTTGATCAGTTTGTGGGCAGCATTGCCGAAATCAAAGACGCCAGCGAAGCCTTATCCAAAGAAACCGATACCATCGCCGTGGCCACCCGCAATCTGGATCAGCTGATGGCCGGGCTGGGAAAATCGGTGCATTGTTTGCAATAAGCTGTCTCAGCCTTCAGGCATTACAAGGCGGGCGTATTAACCTCCCTGTTCCAGCTTAAAAATTGCCAGCGAGGCGTGCCCTCAGCCGGTAATCAAGCGATATCCCACGCCGGTTTCGGTGACGATATGCTGTGGCAGTGCCGGGTCGGCTTCCAGCTTTTGGCGTAAATGGCCCATATACACCCGCAAATACTGGCTGCTTTCTGAATGCGACGGGCCCCAGACGGCTTTAAGCAGCTCACGGTGCGTCAGCACCTTGCCAGGAAAGCGCACCAGGGTGGTCAGCAGGCGGTATTCGATCGGGGTTAAATGCACCGCCACGCCGGCTTTAAAGACCTGGCGGTTCACCAGATCCATTTTAATCTGCCCAAATTCCACC
>JBOFGM010000414.1:0-6173 GCA_051649105.1 Iodobacter sp.
CTTGGCAGCGGACTATCGGATCGGGGTCAGCGGCGCATTCAGTATTGGCTTAAATGAAGTACAGATTGGCATGACCATGCCGCAAACCGGCATTGAAATTGCCCGCAACCGTTTAACGCCGGCGGCGTTTCAGCGCTCGGTGGTCAATGGGGAGTTATTTAATCCTGAAGGCGCTCTGGCGGCAGGATTTTTAGATGAGCTGGTGGCGCCCGAAGCGCTGGCAGAAAGCACACTGGCCGTGGCGCAAAAACTGAAAAAAATCAGTATGAAAGCGCATCACAATACCAAGTTGAAGGTGCGGCATGAGTTTCTGGCGGCACTGGATGCGGCCATTGAGCTGGATAAAACCACATTAAGTCTGGATTAAAGCCAGAGACGTTTGCCAGTGTCTGGCAAAGATCAAAAAAATGGGCCTGCCGGCCCGTTTTTTTATGCTACAGGGAAAATGTCCCCAACCTGAGCCGTGGCATACCAGGCCAGAATCTCTGCCGCAGATTGTTCTGCCGGATTCAAGGGGGCAAAATCATCATCTGCAATGGGCCTGTACGGGCCATGTTTTACTTCAAAAATCACCCCGCCGGCATCCAGCGATAACACGGCATGCCAGACGCCCGCCGCCGTTTCCAGCGTAGCCGCCTCTTCACCCAGGATGCAGCGGGCAATCACACGGCCGCTGACATCAAAATGCAGCACCACAAAACGCCCGGCCAGCGGATAAAGCAACTCCCAGGTATGCGGATGACGGTGCGGGCGCACCAAAGTATCGGGCTCCATGGCAATGGCCAGCCGCTGTACCGGATCGGATAATTCGGTATGCAGATTCAGATTGGCACGGCGGCGCGGTGAGGCTTGCGCGGTTTGAGCCAGAGCGGCGATATCGCCAGGGGAAATGGTTTTCATCGGTTTACTCTGCAGCGGCTGCCACAACACGGATCAGAATGGCGTCGCCCACCTGAACCACTTGTCCGGCGCGAATTTTGCAAGCTTTACGTAATTCTTGCTTACCATCTACCTGCACATCGCCAGAGGCCACAATATGCTTGCCCTGACCGCCAGAGCTGGCCACATTGGTGATTTTCAGCAAATTATGCAGCTCAATAAATTCATTACTTAATTCAACTTCAAATTCTTGCATTTTATTCTTCCTTAATAAGGGGCGGATGATACCAGCTTCTGCATACAACGGGCTTTACAAAGGGGCCGCCAGACCGGCCCGCAAACGCCGCACTACGCCTTGCAAATCCAGCTGATGGCTGCTTTCCAGCCTTGAGGCTTCAAACAGCAGTTTAATCCAGTTCATTTTATAATTTCTGTCATTACTGGCAAAAAGAATCACGTTATAACTATTAAAAGCCCGGCAATACCAGACATGGCCATTAAAAACCCGCTTTAAGCGCTCTATATAAACACTCAGCTTAATATCGGTACCCCACAGATTCACCACCAGAATGCCATTTTCAGATAAAGACATCCGGCAATGATCATAATAAGATTCTGTGGCCAATACCGGTGGCAGGCCATCCCGGTCGTACGCATCCAGCATAATAACATCGGCCTCTGCATTACCCTGGCCAATATATTCCACCGCATCGGCCTGAATAATTTTAAACCGGTGATCATCGGCCGGAATATAAAATTCATCCCGCAAAGCAATCACTTCAGGATTAATTTCTAATGTGGTGACTTTTGCCTGCGGTAAATAGCGATAGCAATATTTGGATAATGAACCGCCGCCAAGACCGACAATTAAAATCCGTTCCGGCTCTGGCATAAACGCCAAAAAACCCATCATGGTTTGCGAATAGCCGAGCTCCAGCGCATCCGGCTTATTTAAATTCATTGCGCTTTGCGTGGATTGACCGTCAAAATGCAGAGACTTCACGCCATTCTCTGTCGCTATAAACAGAGGTTGTGCCAGATATTCAGAAAAAGAGATGGTCATTAACTGTGCCTAAAGAATCGCCATTAACTGCCAAGCCATGGTTTTTATATCTGATTGAATGTCAGGATCATTCAATTTACACCGGTATCACGGTCGATGTGGAAAAACGCTTTGCCGCCCATAAGGCAGGAAAAGGCGCACGTTACACCCGGATCCGGGTGCCGGTAAAATTATTAGCCGTCATTGAATTTGCCAACCGGCAGGCCGCCGCCAGCAGCGAATATACAATCAAGCAATGGAGCGCTAAACAAAAACGCGAATTTGCTGTTTTGCATGCTCTTCACCCTGACGGCTAAGATCAGCTGTACGACAACCCCATGGCTTCGCGCACATCCCGCATGGTGTCCCTTGCCAGATCCCGCGCCCGCTCGCAGCCATCGGCCACAATACTTTTAACCAGCGTGATATCTTCAAGGTAAGGCTGAGCGCGCTCCAGCATCGGCTTTTGCTCGGCAAGAATGGCATCAATCACCGGCTGTTTACATTCAATACAGCCAATCCCCGCCGTTTTGCAGCCTTCCACCACCCATTTTTGCACCGGAGCCGCCGAATAAACCTGATGCAACTCCCAAACCGGGCAGCGCTCCGGATCCCCCTCATCCGTGCGGCGGGCACGGGCCGGGTCGGTTGGCATTTGTCTGATCTTTTTAGCCACCACATCCGCACTTTCGCGCAGATTAATGGTATTGCCATAGGACTTGGACATTTTCATGCCATCAAGCCCCGGCATGCGGGAAGCCACCGTTAATAAGGGCTGCGCTTCGGGCAAAATCATTTTGCCGCCGCCTTCCAGATAGCCAAATAAACGCTCCCGGTCGCCATGACTCAGATTATGCGTGTCTTGCAATAAGGCCCGGGCGGCCTCCAGCGCTTCCACATCGCCATCCTGCTGATATCGGGTGCGCAATTCGTCGTACAACTTGCCTTTTTTTCCGCCAATCTTTTTAATCGCCGCTTCCGCTTTCTCGGCAAAACCGGCTTCTTTACCAAACAGGTGATTAAAGCGGCGGGCAACTTCCCGGGTAATTTCAATATGCGGCACCTGATCTTCCCCTACCGGCACCAGATTACTGCGATACAGCAAGATATCGGCGGCCTGCAGCAGGGGATAACCCAGAAAGCCATAGGTATCTAAATCTTTATGACTGAGGTTTTCAATCTGATCTTTATATGTGGGCACCCGCTCCAGCCAGGATACCGGCGTGACCATCGACAGCAGCAAATGCAATTCTGCATGTTCGGGCACCCGGCTCTGGATAAAGATGGTGGACTGCGCCGGATCCACACCGGCAGCAATCCAGTCGATGACCATATCCCAGACACTTTTTTCGATAATGCTCACATCATCGTAATTAGTGGTTAAGGCATGCCAGTCGGCCACCATAAACAGGCAATCATATTCACTCTGTAATTTCACCCAGTTTTTAAGCACCCCGTGATAATGACCAAGATGCAGCTTACCAGTGGGGCGCATACCAGAGAGAACACGATCGGGGAACATCGCAAATCCTATAAAGGGGAAAACAAAAAAATCAGCAGATTTAAAATCAGTATTTAAACAATGAAATGCAGCAGGCGATAAGCCAGTGCAATAAAGGGAGCCATAATGCCGCTCAATAACCCTGTTGCCAAGAGGCCTATTAACACAAACATGCCATAAGGCTCGATCAGCGCCAGTTTAGCGGCCAGATGATTGGGCAGCAGCGACATTAAGATCCGCCCGCCATCAAGTGGCGGCACCGGAATTAAATTCAGCACCATCAGCACCACATTAATGCTGATCCCGGCCTGCGACATATAAGCTAACGGCAGCTGAAATGAGCTGCCATCGAGCTCCTGGGCAAAACGGAACAATAACCCCCAGATGATCGCCATTACAAAATTTGCCGCAGGGCCGGCCGCAGCCACCCATAACATATCGCGCTTGGGGTTATTTAAACGGCCAAAATCAACCGGCACGGGCTTAGCCCAGCCAAATAAGAAGCCGCCCGGCATTAGTAAAAAAATCAGCGGCAATAAAATGGTGCCAATCGGATCAATATGCTTAATCGGATTAAAAGTAACCCGGCCGAGTAAAAACGCGGTCGGGTCCCCAAAGCGTTTTGCCGCATAAGCATGGGCGGCTTCATGCGCAGTAATCGCAAACAAAACCGGCAAAGCCCAGATTGCGATCTTTTGAACTAAATTGAATTCCATTTAAATCCTTTATTTACAATACGGCTTACAGCCCCAGCGGAGCCAGGCTGCCTTTACCGGCGCGGATTAACAGGGTTTCTTCACCCGACAAATCCACCACCGTGGTCGGCTCCATCCCGCAATATCCGCCTTCAATCACCAGATCCACTTCATGCTCCAGGCGATCACGAATCTCCCAGGCATCGGTCATCGGATATTCTTCGCCGGGCAACATCAGTGTGGACGATAAAATCGGTTCTCCCAACTCTTCCAGCATCGCCAGAGCAATCGGATGATCCGGCACCCGCAAGCCTACAGTGAGTTTTTTAGGGTGCGATACACGGCGCGGCACTTCTTTGGTGGCTTCCAGAATAAAGGTATAGCTGCCAGGCGTGGTGGCTTTCAGAATACGGTAGGCGCGATTATCCACTTTGGCATAGCTGCTCAATTGCGATAAATCGCTGCAAGCCAGTGTAAAGTGATGTTTATCATCCAGCTGACGAATACGGCGTACCCGCTCTAAGGCATCTTTAGAATCGAGCTTGCAGCCAATGGCATAACAGGAGTCGGTCGGATAAACCACCAGGCCGCCTTTACGGATAATATCAACGGCCTGTTTGATCAGGCGGGCTTGTGGATTTTCTGCATTAATTGAAAAAAACTGAGACATTATTTAACCTGAGTAAGTGAACTTCAGATGCAAACAGCACCGCGACGCGCAAACTGCGCGGATCACATCACCGGTGAGACTTGCCGTTTGGGGCCAATCAGCATCCAGTCTTTGACGCCCCGATCAAAAACAAATTATTCGCTGGCAACCGGCGGGCCAATCAACTCTTCCGGCGGCAACCAGCGGTGCCATACCGGCAGGCAATCCATCGGTAAATCCGGATTCAGGCCAGGCTCTCTGGCCCCTTCTCCGGTGGCATGGTAATCGGTACCGCAGGACGCCAAAAAGCCGAATTCCTGCGCCAGCCGGCCAAAACGGGCCGCATCCGGGATACTGTGACAACCGGAAACCACTTCAATCGCAGCACCACCGAGGCGTTTATATTCAGTCAGCAGCACCCGTAATGTTTCATTGCCCATTTCATAGCGCGCCGGGTGAGCCAGTACGGCAATGCCGCCAGCCCCTGAGATCCATTCAATGGCTTCATGCAAACGGGCCCATTCATGCTCTACAAAGCCGGGTTTGCCGCGCACCAGATAGCGCTTAAACACACTGCCCATATCTTTGCAGACGCCTGTTTTAACCAGATGACGTGCAAAATGGGCCCGGCTTAAAATTGCCGGGTTATCTGCATACTGGCGGGCCCCTTCTAAAGTGCCATAAATCCCCACTTTATCCAGCGCGGCAGCCATCCGCTCTGCCCGCTCTCCCCGCCCGGAGCGCACACTTGCCAGCCCGGCCAGCAGGGCCGGGTTTTCCCGGTCAAACCCCAGCCCGACAATATGCAAAATATGCTTGCCCCAGCTGACTGAAATTTCAACCCCGTTAATAAACTTCATCCCCAGCAAGGCGGCTTCATCTTCTGCCTCGGCCAGACCGCGTGTTTCGTCGTGATCAGTCAGTGCAAACAACTTACAACCGCGATCAAACGCTTTACGCACTACTTCACGGGCAGGCAGCAGGCCATCTGAATGATTGGAATGGCAGTGGAGATCAACGGGGGTCATGCTCTGTCCTTGCTGTTACAAACAATTGGCCGGCTGAATGCTGCCGGCGGGTTTTACATTAAATCAGGCAGGAAATACGCCAGTCGAAAGATAGCGGTCTCCCCGGTCACACACAATGGAAACAATCACTGCATTTTCTGTTTCTTCTGATAATTGCAAGGCAGCGGCCAGCGCGCCACCGGATGAAATACCGGCAAAGATCCCTTCTTCCCTTGCAAGACGGCGGGTGGTTTCTTCTGCCATCGCCTGATTGACTTCCATCACACGATCTAACTGAGAAAAATCACAAATTCCCGGCACATAATCGGCCGGCCACTTGCGAATACCCGGAATCTGCGCGCCATCGCAGGGCTGCACACCAATAATTTGTACTGCAGCG
>JBOFGM010000415.1:0-2813 GCA_051649105.1 Iodobacter sp.
AGTATTGCGCCAGGTAAAAAAGCCAGTATTACGGTAATTACTCCGGCGCTGGAAGTGGTAGAAACTTGGGTGAAGGGTGTGCGGATTGTTTGCCAGGGCGGCGGTAACTCGTGAGCAATACTGTAAAAGACGCGGGTTGCATTCCAGATGTGCTCAGCAAAGTCAAAAAGAGAGTGCCTTCGGCACGTTGATTTTGGTGCGGGCGTCCCGCGGTACCTTCCTTTCTTGTGTGGCCAAGAAACGAAGCCAAAGAAGGCCACCCCACGAAACACGAAGACCCCTGCGTTGCGGACAATCGAATCGGCGGCGGGCGGAATTGGCTCGCTGCCTCGCTTCCTTGCCGAAACCCCGCCCCGCTTGTTCCTCACTCCGGCGTGTTTCAAGGGGACTTTAAAAAGCCCTGTGCAAAGAGCGTGGTTATTGTGTTTTTTCGCTGTTTTCTAATGAAAAAACTGCTTAGTGCACAAGGGGTTTCACCCGCACTGCAAGATTCTTAAACCACCAGCGGCGGCTCGTCCATCAGGGCGATCTGCTCGCGCAATTCTAAAATCCGGTCCTGCCAGTAATGCTCGGTATTAAACCAGGGGAAAGCCGCCGGAAAGGCCGGGTCATGCCAGCGGCGGGCCAGCCAGCCTGAGTAATGAATCAGCCGCAGGGTGCGCAGTGCCTCAATCAGATGCAGCTCGCGCGGATCAAAATCACAAAAGTCTTCATAGCCAATTAAGATATCAATCAGCTGGCGGGTCATTTCCTGACGATCTCCCGACAGCAGCATCCACAGATCCTGTACCGCAGGCCCGCTGCGGCTGTCATCAAAATCGACAAAGTGCGGGCCGGCTTCGGTCCACAGCACATTGCCAATATGGCAGTCACCATGCAGGCGGATTTGCGCGACTGAGCCTGCCCGGTCAAAGCAGCGGCGAACGCCATCTAAGGCCAGCGCAATGGCGCTTTCCCAGGCGGGTTTTAATGAGGCCGGGATAAAGTCGTGGCTGAGCAGAAAATCGCGCGGGCCAATACCAAAGGTATCAATATTGAGAGCAGGGCGGTGCTCAAAGGGCTGCAACGCACCCACGGCATGAATCCGGCCAATAAAGCGGCCCATCCATTCTAAGGTGGAGGAAGATTCCAGCTCGGGCGCACGGCCGCCATGCTTATTAAACAAGGCAAACTGAAAGCCGGCAAATTGATGCAGGGTTTGTCCCTGATGAATAATCGGCGGCACCACCGGTAATTCACGGCCGGCCAGTTCTAAAGTAAAAGCATGTTCTTCCAGAATGGCTTCGCGGCTCCAGCGCTCCGGCCGGTAAAACTTGGCCACCAGCGGCGGGCCTTCATCCTGGCCGACCTGGTAAACACGATTTTCATAGCTGTTGAGCGCCAGTAAGCGGCCATCGCAGCGTAAACCCAGGCTGTCGATGGCATTCATCACGCAGTCTGGCGTCAGATTTTCAAACGGAGGTGAGATATTCATGCCGTGATTGTACGGCTAAATGCCGGCTTTAGCAGCTTCCAGGCCACTACGGCAAAAAACACCCGCAGCAAGGGGCTGTGCGGCGGTCGTGGCAGAGCCGCACTGCTTGTGACCCAGGGGATTATTTCAGTTTATTCCACAGGGAAATAGCTTCTTTTTTAGTGGTGCCTTGCTGGGAAATGGCGCTGCAATTGCCGTTTTTGCCAAATTTGGAGCATTGAACCCAGCAGCGGTTGGAGCCAGCCTTGGTGACTTCGGGTTTAGAGCCGCATTTAGGGCAAACCTTAGGTTCTTCGATCATTTTTGGGGTGCCGGAAAATGGAGTTGTATTGAGCATAGCGGGCGGAGCCTTAAGGTAAAGCCGTATTCAGATCGACGGGGAAAGAAAAATGCCCGCGATCAGCTGCGGGCATTGGTTCAGCGAATGCTGGAATTACTTCAGTTCGGCCAGCAGGGCAGAAATGATCTTGCTATTGTCGTCATTTTTATTTTTAGCGGTCACTGTCAGCTTGGTTTGATTCAGGCCTTCGGTCAGATGCACTTCAAATTCATGAGTGGCTTTCATTTCTGGTGCGGCTTCTTTTTTCCAGAAGGCCAGTTTAGTCAGGAAGCTGCTGTTATCTTCTCCGCCAATATCGGTGTCGGCACGGCGGATCATATAAACGCCCTTGCTGCGGTCGCGGTCATACACCACATAACCGGAGCGATCCAGCGCCAGACCCACACGACGCCATGCGCGGTCAAAGTTATCCTGGATGGTCAGCGCCTTGCCATTTTCAATCAGGCTGGCCGTTACCGGAGCCTGATAAGGCTTGGCAACCACGGCTTTTGCGGTTTCCTGATCCAGACCAAAACGCTGCAGCAAGAGGGAAAGCATTTCTACTTCCATCTCAGGTTCAGGTTTTTTAGGCGTCCAGATGGTTTTGGCATCGCTGTTGTTTTTGCCCAGACGTGAGGAGTCAGTGCTGCCATCGCTGCTATAGACTTCCATCATGCCGCGATGGGAAATATAAATTTCACTGGTGCCAGGCTCGCTGCCACGCTCTACGCGGGTGCGGTAACGATCCAGCTCGCCAGTAGACAGAATACGGTCAGAAATCTTGGAAAGCATCCGTGAAACCAGATCCTTAGGCAGCTTGGCACGGTTTTCCAGCCAGTCTGTTTCCATAATCCCGATTGCAGGATTATCCAGCGTCAGCAAAAAGCCATTATCCAGCCAAAATTCATGGATTTCCGGCCAGAGTTTCTCCGGGTCTCCCTTTACCACCAGCCAGCGCTGATTGCCAGCCTGCACAATCCGGGCACGGCTGCCGGCAGCCAGTACCGATGCGGCCGGAGC
>JBOFGM010000416.1:0-2658 GCA_051649105.1 Iodobacter sp.
GTAATCTGGCCGATGCTGTTGCAACTGGCCGCTTCAAGCTCTGCCACCGTTTTACCGGCCAGTGCGGCCACCTCAAAAATACGTCCAACAATTTGTGGCAGTGCAGGGCGTTGTTCATCGCTGTAGCGCAGTACTTTACTGCTGCCGCCGTTATCATTTTGTTCCGTCTCTGCCTGCAGGGCATCTTCACGGATATTGCGGCCCATAAACCATGGCAAGATACACATGGCCACGATGATGGCACCAATTGATCCTGTTACATAGCTGACGGCGTAGCCGGTTGCGACATTGGTTTGCAGATGGGCCAGCACATCGGGGGCGAGACCCATTTTGGAGAGCGCATCACTGGCCGTGCCAATAATGGCAGACTGCGTCATTCCGCCAGAAGCCAGACCTGCGGCAATCCCTTTATCCAGGTGAAACACACGAGCCAGAATCAGCACGGTGGCTAAACCGGACAAGGCCATAAAAGCCGCCAGGCAGATTTCTTTTAGTGTGCTTTTGCCAAGGGATGAGAAAAACTTGGGGCCGCTTTCAAATCCTACGGCATAAATAAAGAGTGCAAATAGCAGTGCTTTAACGCCGGCATCAATATGCACACCCACCAGACTGAGTAAAACTGCAAAAATCAGTGATCCGGCTACGCCGCCAAATTTAAATTTATAAAAATTAATACCACCAAACCAGAAGCCCAGCGACAGGCTGAGAAACAGGGCAATTTCGGGTACCTGCTTAAAAATTCCGTGAAGAAATTCCATGATTAAGATCCATTGCTGTATATGACTGAAAATAAGTCAGAATGGTAAATAGCAAATGCATTGAATATTTCAGGTTTGTTTTATAATTAATATTTAAAACAATATAAAGCATACAATCCATTTGCAACTGATTAAAAAATAAAGAAACACCTGAATTGATAAAATTTAGAAACTGAATTATATGCAGGGTGAAAGAAATGAATGCGCTGTTGTGCCGATGGCTGTTATTGACTTAATCAATAAATAGATTAATGCTGCAGGGCAGAGCGGGTGAAATCTGGGTTTTGACAGGGTTGGCGTGCATTTTTTACTAAGGAAAATGCGCTTAGCCAGGCCGCATAAAGGGCAAGGGATGTGGAAAAAAATACGGATTGTGATTTTATTGCTGATTTTACTGCGGGTGGCTCAGCTGGCCTGGCAGGATCGCTCGGTGCTGGATTGGCAGCGCAATCTGTATGTGGCGGTTTATCCGGTGAATGCCAGCGGCAGCCCCAAAGTGGCGGCATATCTGGCCAGCTTAAACCGCGATGATTTTGAGCCGCTGAGCCAATATTTTGCCAGCGAGGCAACGCAATATAAACTGGCGGTGTACCGGCCGGTTGAAGTGCAATTGGGCGCGGAGGTGAAGGCGGTTCCCCCTGAGCCACCTGTAAATGGCCCTCTGTTGAGTAACGCGCTGTGGAGTTTGAAATTCCGTTATTTTGCCTGGCAAAACAGCCCCAAAGTGCCGGTGAAACCGGATATCCGTTTGTATTTACTTTATTATGATCCGGCCGTTTCGCCGCAATTAAGCCATTCCACCGCGCTGAATAAGGGGCGGGTGGGGCGGATTAATGTCTTTGGCGATCAAGCCCATGCCCGGCAAAATTTAGTGATTGTGGCGCATGAATTACTGCATACATTAAGCGCCACGGATAAATATGATTTAAGCAGCAATATGCCGGCATACCCCGATGGTTTTGCTGCGCCGGATCAGCAGCCCCGCTATCCGCAGGGCTTTGCTGAATTGATGGGCGGCAGAATTCCTGTCAGTGAAACCACGGCCATGATTCCGGAAAGTTTAAACCGCACTATGATTGGCGAAAAAACCGCCAGAGAAATAGGCTGGATTAAGTAATTAAAGCTAATTCGCCATGCAGCAGAAAAACAGCAGTGATTGCCATCAGGCTGGCCATGGTGCTGTTAAAGAGCTTTAATATTTTTGGGATCAGCAAATGCTGCCGTAAAGCATCACCCAGCCAGGCCCAGATACAAATACAGGGTAAATTAATAGCGGCACAGATAATCGCTAATCCCCCGGCGGCTAAGGCATTATTTTGCCCGGCAGGTAAAAATAAAATCACGGTATTGAGCACCATCACCCAGGCCTTGGGATTGATCCACTGAAACAGTGCGGCGGCTATAAAGCTCATTGGCCGGGCGGCTTCTTTACCCTCGGGGGAGCCGGCTTTCCATATTTTCCATGAAAGCCATAATAAATAGGCACAGCCCAGTACGCCCAATACCGGCCGGGCGGTATGAATACCCGCCATCACCCATGCTAATAACAGCCCGACTAAAAACACCTGAATACCATGGCCGGTACTGATGCCTAATAAATGCGGAATACTGCGGCGAAAACCAAAATTACCGCCGGAAGCGGCCAGCATTAAATTATTCGGGCCGGGGGTGACCG
Source organism: Iodobacter sp. (assembly GCA_051649105.1). GTDB lineage: Bacteria > Pseudomonadota > Gammaproteobacteria > Burkholderiales > Chitinibacteraceae > Iodobacter. The sequence continues at coordinate 2,434 of JBOFGM010000416.1, forward strand.
ACATCAGTGAGATATAGCTCAATAGTGCGGGGCTGAACATGGCGGCATCTCGTAGTGAAGTGCCTTGATAATAAAAGCAAAATTCAGAAGCCAACAGTGACATTCCGGGTGTTTTTTGATGGTTACACTTTGCCGGGCCGTGGCACGGGGCTTAATCAGATTGGGGGTGTTTGCAGGCAGGAATCCGGCATGGATGCCTGATTTTTGAAGGATTATCGGGGAATG
>JBOFGM010000417.1:0-1278 GCA_051649105.1 Iodobacter sp.
GCGGCCAAAGCGGCTGCGGCTTCCGCCCCTGCCCAACGCTAAGGAGCGACTATGTTTGCCCGCTTTTTTATTGATCGCCCGGTTTTTGCCTGGGTGCTCGCAATTATTATTGTACTGGCGGGTTTGCTGGCCTTAAAAGGCTTGCCGATTTCGCAGTACCCCGAAGTGGCACCGCCCGCTTTAACCATTAATGCCAACTACCCCGGCGCCAGTGCGCAGGTGATGGAAGAAACAGTTACCTCGCTGATTGAGCAGGAAATGAACGGTTTGGAGAACATGCAGTATATGAGCTCCAACAGTGACAGTTCCGGCAATATGTCGATCACACTGACCTTCAGAACCGGCACCGATCTGGATATCTCGTCGGTAGAAGCGCAAAACCGGATTAAACGGGTTGAAGCGCGTCTGCCAAGCGAAGTGCGTCAGCAAGGTGTGCAGATTGTAAAGTCCCGCAGTAATTACCTGATGTTTATCACCTTGTTGTCGCCTGACGGCAGTCATGACAATGTGGATTTGGGTAGTTATGTGAACTCCAGTGTGATCGATTCCTTGCGCCGGGTACCTGGCGTGGGTGAAGCGATGCTGTTTGGCTCTGAATACGCCATGCGGATCTGGCTGGACCCGGCAAAGCTTGCCGGCTATAAGATGTCGGCCTCTGAAGCGCTGGCTGCCGTGCGCGCACAAAATGTGCAGCTGGCAACCGGTGAAATCGGTCAGCTGCCAGCGCCAAAAGGTCAGCAATTTACCGCGACCGTGGTCACGCAGGGCCGTTTTGTAACGGCTGAAGAGTTTGGCAATATTGTCTTGCGCGACGGTAAGAACGGCTCGCAATTACGCTTAAAAGATGTGGCCAAGGTTGAGCTGGGTGCATCGGATTACAGCGTGCTGGCCCGCTTAAACGGTAAAAGCATTGCGGCGATCGGGATTAAGTTGTCCCCCGATGGTAATGCCGTGGAAACCGCCAAGGCTGTTAAGGTAAAACTGGCCGAGTTGTCTAAGTTCTTCCCTAAGGGCATTGCGGTTGAAGTGCCGTACGACACCTCTAAGTTTGTGGATGTGTCGATTGAAGAAGTGTTAACCACCCTGGTTGAAGCGATTTTCCTCGTGTTTGTGGTGATGTACCTCTTCCTCGGGAATATCCGCGCTACGCTGATTCCTACCATTGTGGTGCCTATTGCGCTGTTTGGTGCGCTGGTCGGGTTGCAGCTGTTTGGCTATTCGATCAATGTGCTGACCATGTTTGCCATGGTACTGGCCATTGGTATTTTGGTTGACGAT
>JBOFGM010000418.1:0-3385 GCA_051649105.1 Iodobacter sp.
CCCCCCACAGCGCTGAGCCGCCAGGACGGGCCGGTATGCAATCACCCTTTGAGCCCGGCGCTCTGTATACCGGAAAAGACCGGCTGCTGATCCGCGAAGTTCTCTGCCCGCTCTGCTCAGCCCCCCACAGCGCTGAGCCGCCAGGACGGGTAATATGCCATATCTGCGCCCCTTAATCTGACACCGGGCTTGACGCAAAGCGGTTAGCCCAGCAAAGTAAGCGCAAATTTTACTGATCTTTTTTTGGTTAAACTGCCGCCATGCCATCCCGTTTTCCTGCCTTTGCCCGCCTGATGCGTATTGATAAACCCATCGGCACCCTGCTGCTGCTCTGGCCCACCCTGTGGGGCTTGTGGCTGGCCAGTAACGGCCGCCCGGACCCGGTGCTGCTGCTGATTTTTATCCTGGGCACTTTTTTAATGCGCGCCGCCGGCTGTGTGATTAATGATTATGCCGACCGCAACTTTGATGGCCATGTGGCCAGAACCCATACCCGCCCGCTGGTGTCCGGCGAAATCAAACCCAAAGAAGCCCTGCTGCTGGCTGCGGCTCTGGCGCTGACGGCTTTGTTACTGATTCTGCCTTTAAACCGGCTGACTCTGCTGCTATCTGTTCCTGCCGTGATTCTGGCTGGCACCTATCCGCTGACCAAACGCTTTCTGGCTCTGCCACAAGCCTATCTGGGGATTGCCTTTGGCTTTGGAATTCCGATGGCCTTTGCCGCTCAGACCGGCAATGTGCCCGGCATTGCCTGGATCTTACTGCTGGCCAATATTTTATGGACTATTGGCTATGACACCGAATATGCCATGGTGGACCGCCCCGACGATTTAAAAATCGGTATTAAAACGTCTGCCATTACCTTTGGCCGCTTTGATGTCACCGCCATTATGCTGTGCTTTGCCGGCTTTATCGGCCTGATGGCCTGGACCGGCTTTGTGTTTCATCGCGGTGCCTTTTATTTTGCCTCGCTCTTGATTGCGGCCGGCTTTTGCATGCAGCAGCTGGCCATGATTTTGAGCCGCGACCCCGCCCCCTGCTTTAAAGCTTTTTTAAGCAATAACCGGGTGGGTGCCGTGATTTTTATTGGTCTGGTTTTAGACTACAGCCTGAAATTTTAAGCCATCCCCGGAGGGCGCCCGATGAAAAAAATAAGCACTATTTTGGCCCTGCTGATGGCAGGCACGCTGGCTTACGCGGACGACACCCTGCCCGGGCATTATTATTTGAAAGGGATGCGCGAAGTAGGCTCGGAGCTGCTGCTTAAAAAAGAGGGGCAGTTTCAGTGGATGCTCAGCTACGGCTCCAGAGATCTGTACGCCGAAGGCAGCTGGCAGCAAACAGACAATCAGCTGACTTTGCTGGCCGCTCCGCCATCACCCAATCCGGTATTCCGTTTGTTTACCGAAAAAGAAATGAATATCCGCAAACCGGCGGAAGAAGGCCGCTGGGTAGCGATTGTGGGCGTGCCCCAATATGGCCCGGTGCCAGATATTGAAGTTCAGTTTGAAAGCAAAAACGGTAAGAAAATCCGCGCCGTCAGCGATGAATCGGGCGACGCCATTGTAAAGATGCCCGCCGGGGAAGAATGGGCCAGAGCCGGCCTGCGCCGGAAAAACAGCAAGGGCAGCTGGCAATGGCTGGTGATTCCGCCAGAGCGGGCCAAAGCGCGGATTGCGGCCTTTGCACTGGACAACCCGCGGGATGCACAGATTGCCCCGTTTGAAAAAATGCAATTACAGATCGAACCCCAGGGACTGCTGATTGATGATCAAACCACAGGGATCCGCGGCTTATATACCAAGTAGGGGGTGAAAAGATCGCACTTCCGGGCGCAGGATTTTTTCGGCCCAGAAAATACCGCCGATGGTTTTGCCATCGGTAATGGTGCCATTCAGTACCCCGGCAATCAGATCTTCCAGGCTGACGGCGACGCATTCCAGAAACTCGCCTTCATCCAGATGCGCCTCGCCGGCGGTTAAATCTTTAGCCAGATAAATATGAATTTCTTCGGTGGTATAGCTGATCAGCGGATGATGCACGCCCAGTTTTTGCCAGCTTTGGGCGGTATAGCCGGTTTCTTCCAGCAGTTCACGCTGGCCGCACACCAGCGGATCTTCGCCAGCATCGAGCTTACCGGCAGGGAACTCCAGATAAACCTGCTGCATAGGATAGCGGTACTGGCGCTCCATTAATAAGCGGCCATCGGGCAGCACCGGAATAATCATCACCGCGCCCGGATGCAAGACATATTCGCGGCTGGCTTGCCCGCCATCGGGCAGGCGGACGATATCCCGGTTAATATGCAAAAAATTGCCGTCAAAGACCCGGTCACTGCTGATTCTTTCTTCAATTAAATGACTGTCGTTTTGCATTATTTTCCTTTTGGAATTCAATATTTATTCAGGCGCCGGCTTGTTATGTCATTGCCATAAACAGATTCCTCATGGCCATGCAATTACAATTTAACGCTGTCGCTGTGCCAGATTTTACGCGCGTATTCGCCAATACTGCGATCGGAAGAAAATCGCCCCATTCCGGCCACATTCAGCAAGGCCTTTTTATGCCATTCGGATTGATCCAGATACAACGCATCCACTTTGGCCTGCGCCTGCAGATAGGAAGAAAAATCGGCCAGCAGCTGGTAATGGTCGCCCCAGTTCACCAGTAAATCAAACAGGCTGCGATACCGTGCCGGCTCATCCGGAGAAAAATAACCGGCCTCCAGCTGATTTAATACCTCAAAGAGCACCGGATCGGCCTCATAAATTGCCCGCGGGTTATAGCCGTTATGCCGCAAATAAGTGACTTCATCGCTGTTATTGCCAAAGATAAATATATTCTCGGCCCCAACCGCCTGCTGAATTTCAATATTGGCACCATCGAGCGTGCCAATGGTTAATGCGCCATTTAAAGAGAATTTCATATTACCGGTGCCAGAGGCCTCCGTGCCGGCGGTGGAAATTTGCTCAGATAAATCGGCCGCCGGAATGATCATCTCGGCCAGGCTGACGCTGTAATTAGGAATAAACACCACTTTAAGCTTATCGCCAATACGCGGATCTTGATTAACAATATTTCCCACATCATTAATCAAATGAATCAGCAACTTAGCCATCTTATAGGCCGAAGCGGCTTTACCGGCAAAGATCACCACCCGGGGCACAATATCGGCCTGCGGATTTTTTAAAATAAACTGATAGCGGGCAATCACCTGCAAAATATTCAGCAATTGCCGCTTATATTCATGGATGCGTTTAACCTGCACATCAAATAAAGAATCGGGTGAGATCACCCCGCCCAGATTTGATGCAATATAACGCACCAGACGCTCTTTATTACTGCGCTTGGCGGCCATAAACTGCTGCATAAATAAGGCATCATC
>JBOFGM010000419.1:0-6622 GCA_051649105.1 Iodobacter sp.
ATTGGCACTGGCCGACTTTGCCGCGTTAATCGCCTCGTTTTGTGCGGCGCTGGCCATGCTGAGTTTTTTCCGCCATCAGCGGATCGGTGGCGACTTTGCCGCCTGGTGGTGGTGGGAAGGCTCGCAACAAAGCAGCGCCTTTGTCTTTCTGGCCGTTCTGACGGTCGGTAACTTCTGGTGGCGCGGGCATTACAGCCTGCGGCTGCCTTTTTGGGATGAGCTGCTGGAGATTCTGCGCTCCTTGCTGCTGGCCGCGCTGTTAAACGGCATGCTGGTGCTGCTGGGTAAATTTACGGTTTCCCGCTTTTTATGGCCGATGTCATGGAGCTTAGCCCTGCTGATGCTGCCGCTGCTCCGCTCCATTATGAAAAACTGGTTGTTATCTAAACAGCTTTGGCAGCTGCCCACCGTGATTGTGGGTGCCAGCGCCAATGCCATTGAAGCCTGCCGGGCGATGCACAGCGAACGCCAGCTGGGTTTTGAGGTGCAAGCCTTTTTATCTATTAATCCATCAGACCCGGCCACTCTGGAGATTAACGGCAAGACGCGCCCGGTGATTCAGATCGATGCCGCCGGCCTGCTGCCGTGGCTGGACACCAATAACCGCCCCCATGTGGTGATTGCGGTGGACGAAGAAGAATTGCACCGTCTTGGCCCGCAAATTGAGCTGCTGTCGCTGAAATATAAAGATATGCATATTATTCCGCCGATTGCCGGCCTGCCTTTATTTGGCGTGGTGCCCCACCACTTCTTCAGCCATGAAGTGCTGCTGCTGCGGGTACGGAATAATTTATCGGTGAAATCACTGACCACACTGAAACGCGCCTTTGATCTGTTTGGGGCCAGTGTCGGCCTGCTGCTGCTCTCGCCCCTTTTGGCCTATGTGGCGTTTCAGATTAAACGTCAGGGCGGGCCGGGCAGTATCTTTTTTGGCCATGTCCGGGTAGGGATGAATGGCAAACCGTTTAAATGCTGGAAATTTCGCACCATGGTGTCGAACAGCGAGGAAGTACTGGAAAAACTGCTGGCCAGCAGCAGCGAAGCCCGTGCCGAATGGGATAAAGACTTTAAGCTTAAAAATGATCCGCGCATCACCCCGATTGGCGAATTTTTAAGAAAAACCAGTCTGGATGAAATTCCACAGCTGTGGAATGTGATTAAAGGCGAGATGAGCCTGGTCGGCCCGCGGCCGATCATTACCGCCGAGCTGGAGCGTTATGGGGAACAGGTTGATTTTTATCTAGAAGCACGTCCGGGCCTGACCGGTTTGTGGCAGGTTTCCGGCCGCAATGACACCACCTATGCAGAACGCGTGGCACTGGATGCCTGGTACGTTAAAAACTGGAATCTTTGGTACGACGTGGCCATTGTTTGTAAAACCATCCGCACCGTAGTCAGCGGACGCGGCGCTTATTAAAAGCCAGCAACCGGGCTGCCCCGATCCGCGGCCCGGTTCTACATTTTAAAACCGTAGCGCAGCACAATAAAATCAGCCCCGTAATTAGGCGTTTTAATATCGGCATTAGAGTGGTGCTGATACAACAAAGTCAGATCCTGATCTCTTTTTTCGCCAAAACGCACGCCGGCCCCCAACTGCTCGCCAAACTGAAAAGCCGTGCTGAATGCCCCGCGTTTAGCATAATCGGTGCGGGAAAAAAGATGCCCGCCCGCCCCCGCCTCAATAAAAAACTGCGCCCCGTTATCGGCAGGAGCCCATTCATATCGCAGGGCAGGCGTGACAAAAAGCTCACCGGTATTGATCTCATCCCCATGCCAAAGCCCCATCCCCAAAGCAATGCCAGAGCTTAACTTGCCGGTTTTACTCTCATACCAGGACCAGGGCAGGTCACTGCGCCATGCCACCCGGAACAGCTGATGCTGCTCCACACTTTTTGGCTGTACGCCCTGCCCGGCACTGATTTGCCACTCATAGGCCTGCGCCGCCGGTGCACTGATCAGTATGCCGATGGACAGCAATCGCAGAAGAAGAGGATGCATGGCCATGCTCCTTATGGGTGTAGTCTTTACAATATAGACACAGCAATCCTTTTATATTTTTCTAGCTGACGTTATGCTTTGCACAAAGCTCTGTTTACCTATTAGGAATACCATGCAAGCCGATGAGTTCGTCCAGTCTTTCCGCCTGGCCGCCCCCTATATTCATGCCTTCCGTGGCCGTACTTTTGTTATTGCTCTGGGTGGTGAAGTTGTTCGCGATGGCAAATTTGCCACTATTACTCACGATATTAATCTGCTGACCAGTCTGGGTGTCCGGCTGGTGGTAGTGCATGGTGCGCGCCCGCAAATTGAAGCCAGGGTTGCAGAACGGGGATTAGAAACCCGCTATCACCATGGTTTACGCGTCACCGATGCTCAGACGCTGGAATGCGTGATTCAGGCCGTGGGGCAGGTGCGGGTTGAAATTGAATCCTGGCTGTCGATGGGGTTGGCTAATTCTCCGATGGCCAATGCCGATATCCGCGTTTCTGCCGGTAATTTCATTACTGCCCAGCCGATGGGAATCCGGGATGGTCTGGATCTGATGTATACCGGCGAAGTGCGTAAAGTAGATACCACCGCCATCCGCTACCGCCTCGATGATGGCGAGCTGGTTTTACTCTCCACCCTGGGTTATTCACCCACCGGTGAAGTCTTTAATGTACCGCTGGAAGATGTGGCCACCAGTGCTGCCATCGCCTTAAATGCCGACAAACTGCTGTTTTTATTAGGCCAGCAGGGTGTGGAAGATCTGGCCGGCGAGCTTTTAACCGAGCTGACGGCACTGCAGGCCGAACAAATGCTGGCCAGCCTGCCCAACCCGCATGAAGATATCCGCCTGTATCTGCCTTGCGCCATTAAATCGGTGCGCAATGGCGTCGCCCGTGCCCATCTGGTCAGCCATCATGTGGATGGTGCCTTGCTGAAAGAGCTGTTTACCCACGACGGGATTGGAACCATGATCTCGCGTGACTCGCTGGAAACCATGCGGGAAGCCACCATTGATGATGTGGGCGGTGTGCTGGCGCTGATTGAGCCGCTGGAGGACGACGGGGTTTTGGTTAAACGCGGACGTGAACTCCTGGAGCGGGAAATCCACCGCTACTCAGTGCTGGAGCATGACAGTAAAATTGTCGGCTGTGTGGCCATGTATCCTTTTCCAAAAAGCCATATGGCCGAAATGGCCTGTCTGGTAATTCATCCTGACTACCGGGATGCCAACCGCGGCGAGCAGTTGCTCAAGCATATTGAGCAACATGCCAAAAGTCTGGGGGTAAGGGAGCTGTTTGTTCTGACCACCCGCACGGCGCACTGGTTTGTGGAACGCGGCTTTGTACTGGCTACCGTAGATGCATTACCCATTGAAAGAAAACAGCTCTACAATTACCAAAGACGCTCCAAGGTCTTTATTAAACAGCTGCGTAACTAAAACCGCCGGATACCTTCTGTTTAATAACCTGTTTTGAATGACTTTATATTGATAGTATTCTGCCGGAAATGGAAAAACCTTCCGGCAGAATCAAATTTAATACCGCATAAATAAACAAGGCGCCTGACTTTACTCAGCGGCTTAACCGATCAAACAAGTCATTATTTTTTTAAACAGGTTTGCATGGTATCGCTTCCGTTTTTTAATTCTCTCCGGGCACGGTTAATACTCGCCAGCATTCTGTTGCAATGTACGATTCTGGCTGTACTTTTGTTGAATACCTCAAGAATCTGGTCAGAAATGGCCACCCATGCCACAGAAGTGCGGGTGCAGGAATTATCCCGGCTGTTAAATGCGGCATTTGCCACGCCGCTGTCCACCGGTAATCTGGCCCAGGCCGCAGATTTACTGGAAGGCATTCGCACGCCGGAAGGAATCGATTACCTCGTTTTACTGGATAATAAAAAACAAATCATTGCGGCCCGCGGCTGGGATATTGCCCAGCCATTACCTGCCATTAATAAGCTGGCGCTGGCCAATCATCTGCCGGCGCTGATTCATGCCGGCACACCCATTGAATTTGCCGGCGAGCCCTTTGGCGAATTGCGCTTTGGGATTTCCACAGAAATTATGCGGGGCGGAATCAGCCTCCTGATGCTGCAAACCGCCATTACCATGCTGGCAGGGGTTTTACTCTCCTCAATCATGATGGGGCTGCTGGGCGTCTGGATTACCCGGCATATTCAGCGGCTGATTAAATCTGCCGAAAGTGCGGCCGAGGGCAAATATGTCGCGCCTCCGCTGCCCAAAGGACAAAATGAAATTACCCAGCTGACACGGCGCTTTAATGAAATGGCCAGTGCCATTAAAGAGCGGGTGGATGCTTTGGTGATGAATGAAGATAAATTCCATACCATTGCCAATTACAGCCACAGCACCGAACTCTGGTTGTCCCCCGAAGGCGGACGGCTGGTCTGGATTAATGATTCAGTCACCCGGCTTTCCGGCTATTCGGTTAATGAATGTATGTTGCTGGGCGATTTTCCGCTTTCGCTGACCATGCCGGAAGAGCGGGCCCGGGTGACCGAAACCCTGAAACAAGCCTTAGAGCACCGCTCGGTGATTCAGGATTTTGAATTCCGTGCTGTGCGCCGGGATGGTCATCCCTTCTGGGCTTCTGTTTCATGGCAGCCTATCTATGACGCCAACAATCACTATTTAGGCCTGCGCGCCAGTATCCGGGATAATACCGAGCTGAAAGAAGACCGGCTGGCGCTTCGCAAAGCGGTGATTGAACTCAGACAAATTCAGTCGCTGGGGCAAAGTTATTTATCCCGCGCCGAATCCGAACGCGCCCGGCTGACCGCCCTTCTGGCCGCTATGCGCTTTGGGGTGTTGTTTGTGGATAACGACAACCGGGTGGTCTTTCATAACCCGGCCTTTTGCGATCTTTGGGGGCTGAGCCCGAATAACCAGCTGGCGGGCAAACCCATAGGCCAGATTTTGCAAATTGCCGAAAACCGCCCGGCACTGGGCGATATTATTGCCAACTATCTGGAAGAGCTGGCCCTGTCCGAAGATAAGGTCGATTTTGGCGAGCTCACCATGAACGACAGCCGGGTGATTACCCAGCATGGCTTCCGTGTATTAGACAGCCAGGGTGCGGCAAACGGGCGGATGTGGATTTACGAAGATGTCACCCAGCAGCGCGAACTCTCGGCCCATATGATTAAGCTGGCCGAGCGGGATTCGCTGACCGGCCTGTATAACCGCCACCGCTTCCAGCAGGAGCTGGACCGGATGGTGTCCGAAGCCGACCGCCGGCAAAGCGCCATGGCGCTGGTGTTCTTTGATTTAGATGAATTTAAGCATGTGAACGATACCTTTGGTCATGGCGTGGGTGATGAGTTACTGAAAAGCATCGCCAAAACCATTGGCACCCAGGTCAGGCGGCATGAAGTGTTTTCCCGCTTGGGGGGCGATGAATTTGCCATTTTGGTGCCGGACTGTAATGAATTTGAAGTCAGCAAACTGGCCGAGCGGATTGTCAGCTCGATTTCGCAAATTCCATTTACCGTGGAAGGCCATGTGCTGCGCCCTTCTTCTTCCGTCGGCGTGGCCTTATTCCCCAATCATGCCAGCAACTCGCTGGAGCTGGTGGCCCATGCCGATTCGGCCATGTATCAGGCTAAATCGGCCGGTAAATCCACCTGGCGGATGTACCGGCAGGATGCGGATCCATCCAGATCGGCCATTAACCGCCTTTCCTGGAAAGACCGGATTACCGATGCGCTGGAAAACAACGGGCTGGAGCTGCATTACCAGGGTATTTATTATCCTAAAACCCGCAAACTGGCCCATTTGGAAGCGCTGGTGCGAATGAAAGATTCACAAAACCCGGATGTGCTGATTATGCCGGGCATGTTTATTCCGCATGCAGAAAAAACCGGCAAGATTATTGATATTGATCGCTGGGTGATCCGCACCATTATTGAATTACTGGGTAAAAAAGCCAATATCCCGTCCATTGCCATTAATATTTCCGGCCGCTCTTTTGATGAGCCGGATATGCCGGAATATATCAGCCAGCAATTAAAACTGCATAAAGTAAAACCGGCCCGCTTATTGGTCGAACTGACCGAAACCGCCGCGGTTTCTGATATCCGTGATGCCGAACGCTTTATTGATGCCCTGCGCGCCACCGGCTGCACCGTTTGCCTGGATGACTTTGGCACCGGTTTTGCCTCATTTGCCTATTTAAAACAATTAAAAGCCGACGTACTTAAAATTGATGGTTTCTTTATTAAAGATTTAATCAGCGATCATGACAGCCAGGTATTTGTACGGGGTATGGTCAGTATGGCGCATGAAATGGGCAAAACCACGATTGCTGAATTTGTGGAAAATGAAGCCATTTTTAACATGCTGATCGAATTAGGTATTGATCAGGTACAGGGCTATTATCTGGATAAACCCATGCGGGACCATCCGGGTTTAAATATTATTTAAACCCTTAACTGAAGGGAATCCCTGAATGAGTTTAACCCTCTGGCTGACCTTTATCGCCACCACTTTTTTTATTTCGGCCGCTCCCGGCCCGAATATGCTGCTGATGCTGTCCCATGGCACGCGCTATGGCTGGCAGGCGACCTTAAACACCATGGCGGGCGCACTGGCCGGGCTGGGCCTGCTGTT
>JBOFGM010000420.1:0-2551 GCA_051649105.1 Iodobacter sp.
AAAAACTGCGCCGGTTTCAGTAACAGACCGGCAAAACCCAGCTTCAGCAACAGGGCCGTCAGCAGGGTCACGCGGATCGCGGCCGGGCTTTGCCGGGTATGGCGCACCAGCACCGACACAAATAAGGCCACACCCAGAAAGTGCAGCATCATGCCGCCCCCTTCCAGCAAGCGTAAAAACAGCTTGGCGTTTTGCATCGGCGATTCAAAAGGCTGAGGCAAACCCGGGGATTCCACCACTACCCCTAAAAAGGGCTGCGACGGATCGAGCTGGGTGACAAACCACAGCACCAGCCAGGTCACCCCCCATTCCACGGCCGGCCCCGGCGCAAACAGCGCATGACGAGCCACCAGCCAGCGATGCTGCCAATAGCGGTTACTTAAAATCAACGCCAGTAACACGCCCAACACACCGCCCAGCGTATTACTTAAAATATCTAAATTAGAAGCCACCCGGCCTGGCAAAAACTGCTGAATAAACTCCACCGAGCAGGATAAAACCAGCCCGCCCAGAGCGGCAGCCACATAGCCCAGACGAGCCGTTCTTAAAGAAATAGCCAGACTGAAGCCCAGCGGCAAATACGCCAGCACATTGACGGTATTATCAAAAATAGTGAAATAGTAAGGCAGAGGGTAGGTATAGAAAGCCCAGACGGGCTCCCCGGTAAAACGCCAGCCACTGAAGGGATAGAGGCTGACCACCAGAATCACCAGCACACAGCAAAAAAACACATAACGCGGCACCCGGGTCGGGGTGGAGCGGCTGGCCAGATAGCTGATGGGAAAAGAGTTTCTCATTGAGACAAAGGGGAGCCGGTGCGCTCCCCCTTTTTCACCCTTATTTAGAGGTTTTTACTTGAGTCCACATCCGGCTTAACTCACGACGCTGTTTTGCATCCAGAGGTTTAAGCTGTTGCAGCTTTTTTAAAGCCACGGCATCCGGGAATACGGCGTTATTCTTTTTAATATCGGCCTTCACAAAAGGCACAGCCGCATTATTAGGATTACCGGTACCGACCATATTGGTCAGATCGCTGGAATTTTTGCCTTCCAGCATAAAGTTAATAAACTTATGGGCCAGATCCGGACGCGGCGCAGACTTCAGCACCATCATATTATCCACCGACAGCGTATTGCCTTCTTTTTGCAGACCATAGCTTACCGTAAAGGCGCGCTTAACGGTTTTAGCATCGGCAGCGGCCTGGAACATATCACTGGAGTAACCATGAGCCACCCAGATATTGCCCAGGGTTAATTCTTTAATATAACTTTGTGAATTAAAGGCCGCCCAGAATGGCTTGGCTTTCTGAATGGTGTCTTTGGCTTTTGCCCATTCTTCCGGCTTGGTGGTATTCGGCGAGAAGCCGTTATACATCAGCGCGGCAGCAAATAATTCATTGGCATCATCCAGCACCGTAACCTTGCCTTTGATTTTTGCCAGACTAGCCGGATCAAAAATCACCGCCCATGAATCCGCAGAAATCCCTAAGGATTTAAGTTTGGTTTCATTAAAGCCCAATAAGGTTGTGGTAAATGAATAAGGCAGGGAGAATTTATTGCCCGGATCAAATGCACTGTTTAAAAAGGATGGATTTACATTTTTAATGTTAGTTAATTTGCTTTTATCCAGCGGCTGCACCATAGATTGCTTAATCAATGGCGGCATAGCAAAACCCGTTGGCACCACAATATCGTAGCCCTTGGCACCGGCACCCAGCTTGGCCAGCATTTCTTCCATTGCGCCATAATAGTCCTGGACCACGCGGCATTTACAATCTGCTTCAAAGCGTTTTACCGTTTCTGGAGCAATATAATTATTCCAGTTGTACACATGGAGCACTTCATCGGCATGAGCCAGATTGGCAGCCAATAAAAGCGTGAATAATAATTTCTTCATGTTCAAAACACTCCAAAGCAGTGTAAAAAGAAAAACACAATACCCTTATACAGGGCTGTGTCATAGCGACTTAATTATGCCTTATTTTGCCAGCTTAATTTCGGTCCATGCACGGCCAAATGCCCGTCTGGAGCGTAAATCCTGATCACCCAGCTGCTCAAGCCGGGCAGAATCAGCCTTAGCGGGATTAATGACCATGTTGTTTTTAAGTTCAGCCCGGATAAAAGGGCCGGCGGCCTGATTCGGGTTGCCCGCACCAATGCTATTGGTAATGTCAGCCGCATTACGGCCGTCGAGCATAAAATTAATAAAGCGATGGGCTAATTCCGCATGGGGCGCATTTTTATGAATCACAAAACTGTCTGCGGTCATGCCATTGCCTTCTTTTTGTAAAGAATAATTGACTTTAAAAGGGCGGCCGGCTTTTTCTGCATCGGCTTTGGCCTGAAACAGATCATTAGAATAACCCAATGACACCCAGATATTTCCCACAGTCAGCTCTTTAATATAACTCTGGCTGTTAAAGGCGGCCCAGAATGGCTTGGCGGCTTTAATGGTGGCAGTGGCTTTTTTTATTTCATCAGGATTATCTGAATTAGCCGAAAAGCCATTATATTTTAAGGCCGCCGCAATCACTTCGCGCGGGTCATCCAGC
>JBOFGM010000421.1:0-5226 GCA_051649105.1 Iodobacter sp.
GTTTATTTTGTGCGCCGGCTTCCAGCTCAATGCGGCCGGTGGCTTCTGCTGCGCCATAGCTGACAACGGCTTTGGCAGAAGCAGAGCGATAACGGTCTGGTGTGGCAGAGCCGCTGTCTGTGCTGCCTTTGGCGTCTTCTGCATACAACAGATTGGCAAACACTACCGAGCTCAGACGGGAACTGTAGGTATTCTGGGCCTGAAATTGCAGCTCATTGCTGTCGGTATTATTGTCTTTGCTGTCAAAGTAGCGCAGAAACTGGCCGTTATAGCCAAATACATAGCGATCCCCGTTATTGACTAAATCAGCCACAATCGACGGGCTGATCATCGCGCCCGCGGAGCTGATTTCATTACTGTTGGCTTTGGTGACGTTATTGTCGTAGCCAAGGCCCAAGCCTAAGGTCGGATAAATATAAAATGGGCCGGCCACAATCGGCGCAGGGCTTTGACGGCCGGTGTCGGCAAATTCTTTGGCATCAAAGCTGGGTTTGGCTTTGGTGGAGTTAGGGGATGCCAGTTTATCCAGCAGATCAGCAGAGGTAACGGCTTTGGGCTGTTCATCAGCATAGCTTAAAGAAGCAATGCTGCTTAATGTCAGGGCGAATGCAATCAGTCCGCTGATGGGTTTTAAAGTGAACATTGTAATTTCCCGAAAATGTAAAGTGACCGGCTTTTGATAAAAAGGCAGATTTTTATTTATGATGTGCATAGTAATGAGCGACTGTGACGGTACCAATACAGCGCAAAATTCAATGCGCGTAGTTTATCGGACAATCTTTAATTTGGATAGAATCTATTGAATTCTGAATGTATATAAGCAATTGATTGTATTTTGAAAATTTATTAAAAAATGGCGTGGTTTATTATTTGATGCTGATTCAGCAAGTAATATTGGATCTATTGTTTTTCTATATAATGTGGTTTGTAAGCAAATAGTCCTGGCTCTTTTTTTGGCGCTCCCCGGGCGCTGAACCGCGGACATTATCGGGTGCAATATTGTCTCTTTTCTTCCAATACCCCGGGGTCTCTGGTGCGGGCCGGGTTTGAGGTGTGCGGGCGGGTCTCGGTCGGTAAGCGTGTGTGTACCGGTATTGAACAACCCTTAAGGCCGGTACCCTTAAATAAATTGTGGATATAAAAAAGCCATTGATTTGAATAAATCAATGGCTTTGGCAGGCGGATTTAAAACGGCCCCGGCTTTAAGCCCGTACCCGGTGCTTAAAAATGAAGGCCGGGCGATAACTGCGCCGGTAAGATCAGGCTGGCTGATTCAATGGATGCCATTGGCGCTGCGCAATAGTCGGCTGCGTAATAGGCACTGGGGCGATGATTGCCAGATTTACCCAGTCCGCCAAATGGTGCGGCAGAGGATGCACCATTGGTCGGACGGTTCCAGTTGACTACGCCGGCTTCAATTTCAAGATTAAATTGAGTCCACAGCGCCGGATCATCGGCCAATAAGCCGGCAGATAAGCCATAGGCGGTGTCATTGGCCATATCAATGGCTTTGCCAAAATCCTGATAACGAATAATTTGCGTCAGCGGGCCAAAGTATTCTTCATCCGGCAGGTGGGTGACCGCGCTGACATCCAGAATCGCCGGCGTAACAAAGGCATTGGCCGGATTGGGTTGTTGCATTTTCAGCAGCGGTACGGCGCCCATGGCAATGAGCCGCTCTTGTGCCGTCAGCAATTGATTTGCAGCGGTCAGAGAAATCACCGGGCCCATAAATGGCTGTTCGGCATCATCAAACTGGCCCATGGATAACTGGCTGCTGACTTCCAGCAGACGGGCAATAAACTGATCACCAAATTCACCCTGCGGCACTAACACACGGCGGGCGCAGGTGCAGCGCTGGCCGGCCGATAAAAAGGCCGATTGAATGGTGTGGTGGACGGCCGCATCCATTGCGCTGGTTTGGGCAATAATTAAAGGATTATTGCCGCCCATTTCCAGTGCCAGCATAAATTCCGGCCGGCCGGCAAATTGCTTATGCAGGGCAATCCCGGTGGCGGAGCTGCCGGTAAACAGCAGGCCATTCAGATCTTCATGTTGGGCCAGTGCAATTCCGGTTTCTTTTTCGCCCTGCAGTAAAGCTATTACCCCGGCCGGTAAACCGGCGGCCTGCCACAGACGAACTGTTTTTTCAGCGACCAGGGGGGCCTGCTCGGAAGGCTTGAAAATAATGCAGTTACCCGCCAGCAGCGCCGGCACAATATGGCCGTTGGGCAAATGGCCTGGGAAGTTATACGGGCCATAGACGGCCACCACACCATGGGGGCGATGACGCAATACGGCATTGCCATCCGGCGTGCTGCTGCTGCGCTCACCGGTGCGCTCTGCATGGGCGCGGATCGAGATTTCAATTTTGCCAATCATGGCCGCTACTTCCTGGCGCGATTCCCACAATGGTTTGCCGGTTTCAAAACCAATGGCATGGGCCAGATCTTCTTTATTTTCACCCAGTAATTCAGCAAAGCGGCGGGCAATGGCAATTCGCGTGTCCGGTGTGCTGCGTTTCCAGCCGGGATAGGCCGCACGGGCTGCCGACATGGCCAGGCTGACATCATTACTGCTGGCGCTGTGGCCATGCCAGACCACCTCATTGGTGGCTGGATTGGTTGAAATCAGTTCGCTGCCTGAGCCATCGATCCATTGGCCATTAATAAACAGTTGAGCCATTTTAGTACCTTGTCAGATAGGGTTATTAGGGTCTGCTGCGGCCATGGCCACAGCGGGGAATCTTTTTCAGATGACTCTGCGCGGATAAGCTTCCATCATTCGCACCTGATCACCGGTTTCCAGCCGTAAGGCCTTGGCCTCGGCCGGGGTCAGCGTAATCAGCCCGTTCTGCGGGGCGGTATAAATTAAGCCGGTTCTGAATTGCTTTAAATGGCAGGTGGCAATTAAATGAGGTGCCACCGGCATTTTTTTACTGTCGCTGATAATCACGCTGCACAGCTCACTGTCCCTGATCACCCGCAGGCTGTCGATACGGGCTTCCAGCACCGGGCCGGCTTCAAAGATATCAATATGCCGCTCCATCCGTAAGCCTTCGCTTTCCAGCAGATGACGGGCCGGGGTGGTGTCTTTATGGGTGGCCCCGATACAGGCGCGGGCATCCTCTGGCAGAAAGTCGATATAGACCGGAAAGCGGGGCATCAGTTCGGCTAAAAATGATTTCTTGCCCAAGGACACCAGCCGGTCTGCCTCATGAAAATCAATCCGGTAAAAATGGCTGCCCAGTGCCCGCCAAAAAGGCGAATCCCCGTGCTCATCAAATACACCGCGCATTTCGGCACAGACCCGGTCACCAAAGCGCTGTGGAAATTGCGCTAAAAACATAAAGCGTGATTTGGATAACAGCGCACCATTGCAGTTAACCCGGTGCAGCGGATCTAAAAATAAGGAGCAGAGCTCGGTGTAACCCGTCAGGTCGTGCGAAATAGATAATTTATCCATTTTGCTCCAGATCCCCATTTCACGGCTGGCATACACCGAGGTATCGATCCGGTAGGTATAAAAGGGTTGTTCCAGCCCGACGGCGGTTTCTATTCCGCAGACGCCGACCACTTCGCCGGTATCTGTTTCTTCCATTAAAAACAGATAACCCTGTTCGGCCAGCGCGGCGCTGCCGGCTAAGGTGCGGCGGACACGGTCGATCCGGGCTGCCTGCGCACCGGGGTCGGGCTTCAGAGTCGTCATGCCGGGGCCGGCTTTATGGGCGAGGCCAACCAGCTTGTCGACATCACTGGTCTGACAAAGGCGGACAATTTTCATCGTTTGGCCCCTGAGTGGTTTAGTTTTACGCAGCGCACGGTGTCGCCCGCCACGATTTGCAATGCCTGCATCACCGCCCGGGGCAGGGCAATATCCTGGCCCAGCTGCTCGGGCAGCATGGCTTTTACACAGCGATATTCGCTGTCACTTAAATTAGAAATTAAATAAGCCGCCACACCGGGCGCTTCTGATTCTTCCGCCACGAGATGCAGCCCGCTGTGCCGCAGCGAATAACAGGCATCCAGCGTGGCCGTCAGCACCGGGCCGGCATCAAAAATATCAATAAAGCGGTCGGGTTCAAAACCTTCATCCAGATGGCACTGATAAGGCAGGCGCGAACCGGGATGCGGCTCGCCCATCACCCGCTGCGCATCGGTGGATAAAAGCGGCACATAGAGCGGATCAACCGGCATTACCTCGGCAATAAAGCTGCGGCTGCGGCCGCCAGATTCGAGTTCCATTTCGGCAAAATCGCGGCGGGTAAATTTGCGCCCCACACTTTCCCAAAAAGGGGAATGACCTGCCGCATCGGCAATACCCGGCAAAACAGAAAAAATATCTTTACTGAAGCGCAGGCGGTGCTGGGCAATAAACATCAGCCGGGCGCGGGATAAGAGATCGGCCCAGGCGGCCTTGTCCTGCTCAATATAAAAACCGGATAAACGGGTGCAGCTGGTCAGCTCGTGCGACATCACCAGGGCATGCATGCGGTGATTGACATGTAATTCGCGCGAGGCATGCACCACCACTTCATTGCGAAAGGCATAAAACGGTTCATGTTGCCCGGCCAAAGCCACAATCCCGGCTGAGCCATATAAAACGCCGTTTTCTTCCAGCACAAACAGATAGCTCTCTTCTCCCGGGTAGTCGATTTCATTTTGCAAAGAATCCACCGAACGCAGGATCAGCTCTTGTAAGCGGCCGCGGTCTGGCGGCAGTGAATGCAAAATCGGGCCTTTAGAGCGGGCCATGCGTTCCAGCTGGTCAAGGTCGGATAGTGTTCCTGGTCGGACGATAAGCATAGGGGCGATCCGTCGGTAAGTGGTGCTGCCACGGGATGTGGCAGCGGGTGGGGCTTAAGCCGGAACGGTAGCCGGAACCAGTTCTGCAATCACGGCTTCCAGCCGGCGCAGGCCTTCGGTCATATCGCTGAGCGGAATCACCAGCGAAGGTAATAAACGCAAGACATTGGGGCCGGCCATCAGTAAGACGACGCCGT
Source organism: Iodobacter sp. (assembly GCA_051649105.1). Classification (GTDB taxonomy): domain Bacteria; phylum Pseudomonadota; class Gammaproteobacteria; order Burkholderiales; family Chitinibacteraceae; genus Iodobacter. The sequence continues at coordinate 5,003 of JBOFGM010000421.1, forward strand.
GCTGTGCGCCCAGTGTGACGATATCCTTGGCGCGGCCTTGTAGTACCGGGGCCAGCTCGGCACCGATTAATAAGCCACTGCCGCGAATCTCTTTAAAAACGCCATGCTTTTGATTGATCTGATGCAAGCCTTCCACCAGTAACTCATGACGTTGTCTGACGCCGGCCAGCAGCTCCGGGCTATTAATCAGTTCAATCACTTTATCGGCGACGGCGGTAACCATG
>JBOFGM010000422.1:0-2526 GCA_051649105.1 Iodobacter sp.
GAAGCATAGGTACGCAAAAACTCGGCAGGCTGAGTGCTGCGATTAATTTTTCCATACTCGATATCAGGGCGGTACAGATCAGCCCACAACACCAATAGCTGATGCAAATCTGCCGCAGGCTCTGCAAACACCTCGCCACCCGCGCTCTGCAGGATCTCCAATTCTTTATGTATCGCCGTAATGGCATCGGCAGACGAGGTGTCTTTGTTTAAATCCGGACTTAGGCTGCCGCTCATCTGTCCGATAGCCTGTATCAACAGCGCCAACTTATCGCCCTGCTTAAGGGCATCGCTCACCGTACGCTGGCTGCCTGCCGACATCCCCGCCGTGCTTGCAAAGAAATTACCGCCATAGCCGCCCAAATCCATGCCCAAAGCTTGCAATACTTTACGCCCGCCTGCCGAATCGCCCCAGTTGGGGTGCATATAGATCACCGCCTTACCGCTTTCTAAATATTTACGTACCTGGCGGCTCAGCTCTGCGTCATCTTTTACCCCTGCGCCAAAAAACAATACATCGGCATCTTGCCAGCAGCTGCCTGCGGCTAAATCGCAGGCCACAGCTTGCGGCGTTTTACCCATGCGACTCAGAAGCTTAGTCACACTTCTGGCATCGTAGCCAGCCGTGGCAAATTTAATGGTGGCAGGCAACGGCCCGGCCGCCTTGCCCGTCACCACCCAGTTAAAGGCGCGGCTAAACAGAGAGAAATGCTGGTTCTCTTTCGATTTATCAGCCATCCAGGCCAGCACATCCGCGCCATAAGCCAGGCCTCTTCCCTTGCCATACTGGCTGATAGCCGCCAGACCCCGGCCTTCATCCGACACAATCAAAGGCGTGGCAATGGTCGATAAGCCGGGAGTAATTAAATTGCTGTTTTTACCTAAATTAAGCGTCAGATCAAGATCCGCGCCACCATAAATATCACTCAGCGCGGCATTATTCTGCTGCTGATAACGTTGAGCCAGCACTAAGGCCTGCTGCAATAAAAGTGCGCGATGCGAAACACTTAATCCCGCCGCACTGCCCGCCTTAACTGCCGTTGCAATTAAGCTGGCATCGCTGCTGCTGACGGGCACGCTTGCTGTGGATGAAGCCGTGGTCTGGGAGTCAGAACCGCCGCCACCACAAGCAGCAAGCACAGCCATCATCAGCAGGCTCATTAATAATTTATATTTCATCAGTAGAAAGCGCCTTATTGAAGCCACATAGCGGCCCTTAAGGCGTATGTAATAGCTGCTGTAAATATTAGATTTTCATAATATTACCAAAGCATACCAAAATATGACATTGCTATTTTGACTGGCCAAAATAAGGAGGTGCCTGCAAAGCCTGCCTGAAAGAGCCTGCCGTCTATCTGGCTTACCGGCCATATGCCGCAACTTAGTCAAAAGTGATAAGAGTCACACCACTGTTTCGATAAAAACTATCAATCACATTTAAACAATCAATTTGTTTTAACTATCGCCCCACCCCATAATCGATTTTAACAAGAGGCCACAACGATGAAAGATTCATTCGGGGAACTCTTTTGCGAACTGCTTGCCAGTCTGGCCTGGATGCAGTGATCTTAACCATGAGCAAAAGGACATAATCATGACTTCAAAAAAACTCACTACACAAGCAGGCGCCCCTGTCGGCGATAACCAACATGTACTGACGGCCGGCCCGCGTGGCCCGATGCTGATGCAAGATGTCTGGTATATGGAAAAAATGGCGCACTTTAACCGTGAAGTGATTCCGGAACGCAGAATGCATGCCAAAGGCTCCGGCGCTTACGGTAAATTCACTGTGACCCACGATATCAGCGCCTACAGTAAGGCAAAGCTTTTTGACACCATTGGCAAAGAAACCCCGCTGTTTATGCGCTTTTCCACTGTGGCCGGTGAGCGTGGCGCGGCGGACGCCGAACGCGATATCCGCGGTTTTTCAATGAAGTTTTATTCTGAAGAAGGCAATTGGGATCTGGTCGGTAATAACACCCCGGTGTTCTTTTTGCGCGATCCGCTTAAATTTCCGGATTTAAACCATGTGGTCAAACGCGATCCGCGTACCAATATGTTTAATCCTGATTCGCAGTGGGACTTTTTCTCCAGCCTGCCCGAAGCGCTGCATCAGATCACCATTGTCATGAGCGATCGCGGCCTGCCTAAAAACTACCGCCAGATGCATGGTTTTGGCAGCCATACCTTCAGCCTGATCAATGCAGACAATAAACGCACCTGGGTGAAGTTTCACTTTAAAAGCCTGCAAGGCATTGAAAATTACAGCAATGAAGAAGCCGCCGCCGTGGTGGCCAATGACCGGGAAAGCTCACAACGCGATTTATATAACAGCATTGAAAAGGGCGACTTCCCGCGCTGGAAAATGTGTGTTCAGCTGATGACCGAAGCCGAGGCCGACAACTATCACCTGAATCCCTTTGATTTAACCAAGATCTGGCCGCATGGCGAATTCCCGCTGCATGAAGTGGGTATTCTGGAACTGAACAGCAATGCCGCTAATTATCATGCCGAAGTAGAACAAGCC
>JBOFGM010000423.1:0-2197 GCA_051649105.1 Iodobacter sp.
TTCAGCTGAATTTTGCCTGGTCCGCCAAGATTGATATTTAATTTTTTTGCCGTGAATTGATTGACATAAATACTGCCTGAGCCACCCAGGCTGATACTGTCCAGGTTTTTAACCCGCACCGTGATATGGATGGTTTTGCTGATTAAATCAATCCGGTCATGCTCAATAATCAGCGTGCCATCTTCAATTTTGGTTTCAATCCAGGGAATAATATTCTCATCACTTTCTATGGTGATATTTTCGTAATTGCCCTGAATAATTTCTATCCTGGCCGGGGTTTCACTGCGGATCGCATTAAAGGCGGGCAGGGGCCGGGTTTGTTTTTCTATCTGGCCATTGCCACGAATGGTCTTCGTAAAGAATGAAAAGGCATGGGCGCTGCTGAACTGGCACAGCAGCAGGGTCAGTAATAACAGGCGGGCAAAGTTTTTCATTGGCTTGTCAGCGTGGTGAAATTGAGTAGATGCATTATGTCATTGGGATTCATGTTTGGCAGGCCCGGTGTGACGATCTGCAGTAATCGCCTGCCGGGCTGCCGCTATGCCGGACAGACGGCAGTGACTATTTCTGATTTGATACGCCAGCGGCCACATGGGCGGTGGGGGCCACGCCGGCCGCGGAGTCGCAATGGCCGGTCTGATCGTCAAAAAATAAGTCCGGAGCAAATACCTTTAAAAAAGGGCCTTTATCCAGCCCGCCTAAAAAATAGGCCTCATCAATTTCAATATTCCAGCTCATCAGCGTGCGGATGGCGCGTTCATGCGCCGGGGCGCTGCGGGCGGTGACCAGCGCGGTGCGGATTTTCATGGGGGCATCGCCGGCATCCTGCTGCAGGCGGTGCAGGGCTTGTAAAAAGGATTTAAACGGGCCGGGTGGCAAAGGTTGCTGTACTTTTTCGCGTTCATGCGCCTGAAAAGCCAATAAACCTCCTTGCTGATAAACTCGCTCGGCTTCATCCGAAAACAGCACCGCATCGCCGTCAAAAGCAATACGGATCTCATCCGGATGCTGTTCGGTAATGGCCGATTTGGGGTAAACCCGGGCAGCCGGGAAATCGGCTGCCAGTGCATCACGCACATCGGCTTCATCGGCGGATAAAAACAGATTGGCCTGCAAGGGCTCTAAGAAGGACCAGGCCGGCCGGCCCCGGGTAAATACACCGCGCAGCAAGGGCAGGCCATGGGCATAGCAGGATTTAAACACCCGCAAACCGCTGACCGGATCATTTCTGGATAAAATCACCACTTCAACGCGTTGCTGCTCGTCGCTGTTAAAGGCCAGCAGTTTTTTAACCAGCGAATAGGCCATACCCGGCACGGCCGGCTCATTGAGTTTTTCCAGCTGCAAGTCCATATAGGGCTGGTCATTTTGTTGGTCAAAAATCTGATTTTCGGCCTCAAAATCAAACAAGGCGCGGGAAGAAATGGCAATAACCAGTTTGCCGTTGAGTGATGCAGCCATAGTGATCTCAGTGATAAAAGGTGAAGGCGCTGCTGCCGCTTTTGGGCCGGCAGTGGCTTACTATTCATTGTTGTTTGTTGAAAGTATAAATTAAATATCTGCCAAGGGGCGGCTATTGTCGCCTCTGATGTAACTTATCCGCTTCGGCCCCCATAAGGGGCAGGTTACAATATGCTTTTGGGTTGCCGGCAGACCAAGCCTTCTGACCCTGCTTACCTCTTACCCTCTGGATTCGCCATGTTAGCCACGCCACGCGTGTTGTCTGTTATTCCGCCGATGACGCAGCTGAATACTCCCTACCCCTCTACTGCCTATATCACCGGCTTTTTACGCTCCCGCCAGTTTGATGCAGTACAGGAAGACCTGGCGCTGGCGCTGGTACTGAAGTTATTTTCTAAAGAAGGCCTGCTGGCGGTGCGCCAGTGTATTGAAGCTTTGCCGGAGCGGCAGCGCAGCTTTCAGGTGCAGGGCTTTTATGATCAGTTTGACCGGTATTTATCCACGATCAGCCCGGTGATAGCCTTTTTGCAGGGGCGCGATTCCACCGTGGGTCACCGGATCTGCGGGCGGGACTTTTTGCCGGAAGGCTCGCGCTTTGAATCGCTGGATGCCTTTATTGATGATGAAGGTGGCGATCCTTTAGCCTGGGCTTTTGGCGCGCTGGGTATGCAGGACCGCGCCCGCCATCTGGCGACCCTTTATCTGAACGATATTTCGGATGTATTGCGCGATGCCG
>JBOFGM010000424.1:0-3151 GCA_051649105.1 Iodobacter sp.
ATTTCCAGCTACTAAATTCCAACTTCAGCAACTTAAAGATCTTTTCCGAAGGGGGGTTTAAAGCTTTGACAAAGGGGCACGCGCTGGCCTTTATCCTTGGTATTTCTTTTGTTGAATCAGTGTCAAAAATGGGCCCATTCCCTGATAGGGTCTTTGATCAAGCATTTGACAAATTAGCTAAGGCCACGGAAAGGCAGAAATTGGCGGCAAATATTCTTGCGAAAAGTGAGAGTCAGATTCGTCATACCCCACCAGAATCTAAAGGCATGCTGATTTACTTACTCAGCAGGCATGGCGCGGCAGATGTGGCAGTAAATGGTCTGGGGGTCGGAGATAATTATTTACCCAATCAGCGTAAAGCTGTCCTGAAGATTTTGCGACAAGCTCAAACTAAATCTGACTTAGACAATATTATTCAACATATCAATCGTAATGGCGAAAAAGGTAATGGCGCAACTTATCAGCAAGAATTACACAACTTTTTTAAATTAGAAGCCCCTAATAATACCGATTTACCTTTTGTAGATTCAAGCTACGACAAGCAATTTGAACAACTATCCGATGAGCTAATCCTGCGAGATAAGGCAAAGGGGCAAAAGTTATCCAGCCTTTCTGCTAAAGATAACCAGCTTTCAATTAGTGGTGGTGATTTCAATGCCTGGCTCGATACAACGCGCACCGCACTAAATGAAGAGCCTGTCCGTGGCTATTCAACGTATGCAAATGATACCCACCAGTATGCACTGCAGAGTCAAACACAAGACCATGCTATGTACGCCTGCACTGGTGATGCCTATTACAACCTTGCATAAGAGCTCACAGCCATGCACAAAATCTTGATTTTTTTTAGCATTTTCTCCCCTTTTGCACTTCATGCCGCCGTAACACCTCCAGAGGTGCCAAAAATTAGCCGCGCACTGGAAAAAGAGGAAGTAGAGAAATTACCCCCCTTACAACAAAGCCCACAATTGCAACAGGAATTGACCTCTCTGCAAACGGGAACCCCTGCCGAACGGATTGAGCGACTAAAGCGTAAATCGCTGGCTGATCAGGTATGGTTTTCCGGGGGAACGTTTATCATGGGTGATTGGGCCAAGTGGGTGGGGAAATTTGACAGCCGACCCGCACATGAAGTCACGCTGACTGGTTTTTCTATGGGCCGCTACAAGGTGACTCAGGCAGAATTTGAGGTATTCAAACAAAGTAAAGGTATGCAGCCGGACGATGAGCCCAAGGGCCCGATGAATGCGCCTGTAAAAGTGACATGGTATGAAGCAAAAGAGTATTGCCAATGGCTCGGTAAGCTCACCGCTAAGCCATTTGATTTGCCGACAGAAGCACAGTGGGAATACGCGGCGCGCAGCCGGGGGCAAAAGTTTGCTTTTTCAACGGATAATGGCAATCTGGAAAAGGGGCGCAATTTACCTGGCTCACTGACCCATGCAGAAAAGCTTGCTGGCAATAATCTCGATTATACGAGTCATAATTATCCTGTCGGCTTATTCCCGCCCTCGCCAATGGGTATGCACGATATGAGTTATAACGGCATGGAATGGGTAAACGATTGGTATGATGAACGTTACTACGAACATTCTCCAAAAAAAGACCCGAAAGGACCAAGGCAGGGTAAAGACAAAGTGACCCGTAGTTGGCCGACAACCGATGATATTGGCAGTTGGGCGGTGACGCTGACGCGGCGTAATATCCACCCTGACATGATGTACCCCAGCTTGGAAGACGACAAGGTATTAGCTCTTGTGCGGGGTCAAACAATGGTACGGTGTGTGGTCAATCTGAATAAACCACTGTTCATTAAGCACTGACGATGCGCTGCCCATGATTGATCGGGCATTGCAGATACAGCAGTCATCCGTAAAAAAAGGGAGCAATCGCTCCCTTTTTATTATCTGCCCACTCAAAGCCCGCAATGACTGCTGGCTGCCCTTCAAGGTTAAAACACGCGGATAATGCCGGTTGGCTAAGCAAAGTTCTAACGTTGGCAGTACGGGGCAGTGCTTTACTGGCAGCAGAACAGCCTGCTTTTATTAAGAGGCGCACGCCTTTTTTGTAGGGATCGGTTTAACCATCGCCATTTGGTTATTGAGTGATGATGATTTAGAAGCATGGTGCGATAAATCTTGCCTGAGAAAAAACAGAAATGATAAGGGCTTTGAAAGTGCAGAAGAAGAAATGGCTGCGCTGGAAGCTGCAGTGAAAGGGGTGAACTAATAATGTATTACTTAGAATGGATCAATATACAAAGCCGGCAAAAGCATAAGCCAGGCTCTTCTTCGGATGTGGCGCAAAAAAGTGCTTATGCGGAAATAGAAGAGAAACGAAATAAAGCCATTGCTGACGGGGTGGAATATCGCGACATTAAAGACACTGAAATTTGGGAAAGTCGATCAGACCGGGTGGATGATAACCATGCAATCTATACAAAGACAGATACTTACCTGGATGTCTGCACATACAATGACGATAAGCGTGGACTCATTACTTTAGTTATGTGGGTTGCTAGCTTATACGCAATTGGCGGTTGGTTTATGGCGATAATTCCTTACTCTATTGAATTATATAATGGGCAGTATGCGGATGGATCCCCTCTTTATTTTGATGCCGATTATATTTTCGGTACTGCTGGAATGTTTTTAATTGTCCCCTTTGCTACCTATATTTTCTTCCGCTATCTGTTTAAATTCTGGCGGCTGGAAGCCTTTACCATGCGGCGGCTTATCGTTCGTTTTAATCGTAAAACCCGCCAGGTTTACTTCCTTCGACCCGGGTTTTTAGGGGGCACCGAGGTTTATGATTGGGCTAATATTGGCGCAGCTTTACCTAAAGATATGAAAAATAATGAAGGCACAGGGGGAATGTTAATGCTGTACTTTCAAACAGATAAAACACAAAACCCACATAGCCCTGTTGGTCTTGATGCGGCTTTTGTCGGCAATCCCTGCCGGGATTACCAACAGCTGCTTTCATTCTGGGAATATATTCGCCGCTTTATGGAAGACGGTGCCGATGCAGTGCCGATGCCCAAACGCCTGCGCAGTAAATGGCCTGATCCATTGACCAGTATTCTGGCGGTATCCCGCTTAAATCTGCCCGGTGGTTTTGATCTGGGCCATTCATTTCTATGGCTGCGCCT
>JBOFGM010000425.1:0-3152 GCA_051649105.1 Iodobacter sp.
CGAACAGGACAGTGAAACACCTTAGCGCCGATGATAGTGCAGATTACCTGTGTGAAAGTAGGTCATCGCCAGACACCCTTAAGAAAAGCAAACCCCGATATCTTACGATATCGGGGTTTTTGCTATGCGCGAAAGAAAAAGACCGGTTGAAAAGCCGCTCAATCACACTCTGTTTTACAGCGTGATTTCTTGATAAAAAAATGGCTTTCCATCTGGAAAGCCATTTTCATAGTTACAGTACTAATCCTGCTGATTCTGCCTTTTTCCAGTCCATAGACTGATCCAGTGCATCGGCTAAACGGTCTATCTCTTGCTCTAATAGCTGCTCATGATCGGTAATGGTGGCGACCTGGTGGCCTGCCCACGCCAGCAAGGTTTGTAATGCTTCGCTGGAATCAAATAAGCCGTGCAGATAGCTGCCCAGGACCTGGTCGGTCACAATGCCGTCTTTTTCCCCTGTACTGTATTGAATCAACGGGGTGGCGCTGGAATCCAGAATCTGGGTTTCACCATGGTGAATCTCATAGCCGGATACCGCTGCCTGATGACCGATCAGTGCTCCTGACAGATTTCTCAGCTGCTTATCATGGGCCAGTGAGGTGCTGACCGGCAGATAAGCTAATCCTTCAGAGTTGCCCGCTTCGCCTTCCAGACCCAATGGATCGTTAATGGTCTGCCCCAGCATTTGATAGCCACCACAGATACCGATGACTTTGCCGCCAAAGCGCAGATGTTTTTCAATTTGCTTGTCCCAGCCCTGCTGACGCAGCCATGCCAGATCACCCCGGGTGTTTTTGCTGCCGGGAATGATCAGTAAATCTGCTGGGGGTAAAGGCTGATTCGGTGAGGCATAACTGCAATCGACACTGGGAATACGACGTAAAGGGTCAAAATCCGTGTGATTAGAAATATGGGGTAATGTGGCAATGACCACTTTAAATGCCCCGCCATTGCCTGCAGTGCGGGGAACGGCATCTTCAGCGGCAATATCCAGACCATGCAAATAGGGGACGACGGCAAGAACGGGTTTGCCGGTTGTTTGCTCCAGCCAGTCGATGCCGCCCTGTAACAGGCTTAAGTCACCCCGGAAGCGGTTGATAATAAAGCCGGTCACCCGGGCCTGCTCAGAGGCAGAGAGGCAGGCGAGTGTGCCAACAAAATGGGCAAATACGCCACCGCGGTCAATATCGGCCACCAGCCAGACGGGGCAATCTGCTTCTTCTGCAAAGCCCATATTGGCAATGTCACCCGCCCGCAGATTGATTTCTGCCGGACTGCCGGCGCCTTCCACCACAACCCATTCGTATTGCTCCTGCAGACGCTGCCATGATTCAAAGACGGCCTTTTTTGCGGTGAGCTTATAGGCGTGGTAATCCACTGCATCCAGGTTACCAATGCTTTTGCCCTGAATAATGACCTGGGCCCGGCAGTCGCTGGAAGGCTTGAGCAGCACCGGATTATGATCGGTATGGGCTGCAATGCCTGCTGCTACGGCCTGTATGGCCTGAGCCCTGCCAATTTCACCGCCATCGCTGGTGACCGCGCTGTTTAAGGCCATATTTTGAGGCTTAAACGGGGCGACTTTAATACCGCGGCGCAGCAGCAGGCGGCAAATGGCCGCCACGATGGTGGTTTTTCCTGCATCAGAGGTGCAGCCCTGAATCATTAATGTAGGCATAAAGCGGATTTCCTTAAAGCGAGGGGTGCGGAATAAACCATTGCTGGCCTTCAACGCTGATGCTGCAAATTTGAGTACGATAAAGCGCACTGAGATTTTCACTGGTCATGATTTCAGCGACTGGCCCGGCCAGCCAGCGGCCATCGCCAAACAACAGCAGTGTGTGGCTTGCCCAGCGATGTGCATGATTCGGGTCGTGACTGACCATCAGCAGGGTGCGGCCGGCAGCCGTTTCTTCCCGTAATACATTCAGGGCCTGGTGCTGATGACGTAAATCCAGTTGAGATAAAGGCTCATCCAGCAATAACAGCGGTGCCTGCTGAGCCAGTGCCGCAGCGAGGCTGACCCGGCGGCGTTCGCCCCCGGAAAGGGTTGCCAGATCGCGGTGCTGTAAATGGCTTAACTCCAGCCGGGCTAATTGTTCTTCTGCCAGCAGCAGGTCGGCACCGCTTTCCCAGTCCCAGCAGCTTAAATAAGGGTGACGGCCGCTGAGTACTTTTTCCAGTACCGACATAGGGAAGGGACAGCCATCTTGCTGGCAGAGCCAGGCGATTTCTTTGGCTCGTCCATTGGGGGGCCAGTCACCGAGCTGGCGGTTTTTAAGTTCGATGCTGCCGGAGGAGGGCTTCAGCCAAGCGGCCAGTGTGGCCAGTAAGGTGCTTTTGCCACAGCCATTTTCACCCAGAATCAGCCAGCTTTCGCCGCTTTGAATATTGAGCTGCAGATCTTTGCAAAGTAAGCGCTCTCCTTGCTGCAGGGCAAGGGAGCGAACAGATAAATGGTTCATCGTGTGTTTCCGCGATGTTGCAACAGCCATAAAAAGACCGGTACGCCAGCCAGGGCGGTAATGACACCCACGGGCAGCTGCTGCGGAGCAAGAATAATACGGGAGGCGATATCGGCAGCCAGTAAGACGGTGCCGCCGGTTAATGCCACAGCGGGCAACAGCAGGCGCTGGTCATGGCCCAGTGTCAGGCGCAGGGCATGAGGCACGATCAGGCCAATAAAGCCGATCATACCGGCGGTGGTTACAGCAATCGCCGTGGCAATGGCGGCGACAAAATACAGCAGCCATTGCAGCTTGCGAGTGTTTGCTCCCAGCGCATGGGCGGTCTGAGCCCCCTGGCTTAAGATATTTAACTGCCGGGCCAGTGGCCATACCAGGAGCAGCAGGGCCACCAGGAGTGGAAGAGCCAGTTGCCAGCGTGCGCCGGCCAGATCCCCCAGCATCCAGAACACCATGCCGCGTAATAAACCATCCGGAGCCAGGCTGAGCAGCAGGCTGGAGAGTGCGCCGCAAAAAGAGGCAATGGCCACCCCGGTCAGTAATAAACGGGACTGGCTGCTGGAGTGATCCCGGCGTGCCAGAATAAAGACCAGTAAAATACTCAGCAGCGCACCACCGCCCGCGGACACATTGACTAAGGCGGTGCCAGCCCCCAAAAGCATGGCCAGCAATGCACCGACACTGGCG
>JBOFGM010000426.1:0-1989 GCA_051649105.1 Iodobacter sp.
GGTGCGGGCGCTGGAATGCGTGGATATTTTAAAGCGCTGGAAGGCGGGAGATGATGAAGAAAGCGTGCACTGGGTGGATGTGCTGCAGCATGGCTTTATCTTGCATGCCACGCCGCTCAATATTGCCAAGTTGTTTCAAAAACAGCTGAACTCTCATCCGCGTGCCTGGATTTTTGCCTCGGCCACGCTGGCGGTGAATGGCCACTTTAACCACTTTAAACACGAGCTCGGTTTATGGGATGCGGTGGAAGCCACTTGGGAGAGCCCGTTTGACTATAAACAGCAGGCGGTGCTGTATGTGCCGCAGGATATGCCCGAGCCCAATGCCCCTGATTTTACCCGTCAGGTGATGGAAAAAGCCTGGCCGCTGCTGCAAACCACGCAAGGCCATGCCTTTTTGCTGTTTACCAGCCTCAGGGCGATGCGGGAGGCGCATGAGCTGGTGCAGGAAAAGCTAAAAGCTGCCGGGCTGGAATGGCCGGTGTTTTTGCAGGGGCAGGGGTCGCGTACCGAGTTACTGGATAAATTTCGTCAGGCACCCAACGCTATTCTGGTGGCCAGCCAGACCTTCTGGGAAGGGATCGATGTAAAGGGCGAGCAATTATCGCTGGTCGTGATTGATAAACTGCCTTTCAGCCCGCCGGACGATCCGGTGTTATCCGCCAGAATTGAGCAGATTAATAAATCCGGGCGCAGTGCCTTTATGGATTACCAGGTGCCCCATGCCGCCATTACCCTGAAGCAGGGCGCGGGGCGGCTGATCCGGGATGAGACCGATATCGGGATCCTGATGATTGCCGATAAGCGGCTGGTGGAAAAGCAATATGGCAAACTGATCTGGAAAAGTCTGCCGCCGATGTTCCGCTCCCGCGAGCTGGCGACGGTACAACGGTTTTTTGAAGTCAAGCGCGAGGCGCAGCGTAAAGAGTAAGATTTCCGGTGTTGCGCCGGTTTAATTAATTTCTTCAGAATTCACTGATTATTTAAGGTATTTGCCAGAATGGCTGCAAAGAAAAAACCGCGGAATAACTCCGGTCCTGGGCATTTGCTTGGACGTTTATTTCTGTTTAGTCTTGTTTTACTGGGTGCGGCGGGTCTGTGGGGTTATCAGTACGCCACCACCCCGCTGGAACAAGCAACGCCGCAAGACTTTGTGCTGGAACCTGGCGGAGTCAGAAAAGTGGCCGATCAGCTGCTTAAACAAGGGGTGATCGATCAGTCCTTGCCATTTTTAGTGCTGGCCAGAATCAGCGGTAAAGATAAGCAGCTTAAAGCCGGCAGCTATAACCTCAGCGCGCCTGTCAGCCCATGGCAGCTGCTGGAAAAACTCAGCAATGGCGACACCACCACGCTGACCTTTACCCTGATTGAGGGCTGGAACTGGCGGGATCTGCGCCGCTCTTTAAACAGCAACCCGCATCTGGCGCACGATAGTAAAGAGATGAATGATGCCGAGTTGCTGGCGGCTCTCGGAATCAGCGCCATCAGCCCGGAAGGCTTGTTTTTCCCTGATACCTACCATGTGGATAAAGGCAGCTCCGATTTAAAACTGCTGGCTCGGGCTAATCAGCGTATGCAGGGTAAGCTGGATAAGGCCTGGGCGGCGCGCTCGGACAAGGTGCAGCTTAAAACCCCATATGAAGCGCTGATTCTGGCCTCCCTGGTGGAAAAAGAAACCGGCCGTGCTGCCGACCGTGCCTTGATTGCCGGTGTATTTGCCAATCGCTTGCGGATTAATATGCGGCTGCAAACCGATCCGGCGGTGATATATGGCGTGGGCGAATCGCTGGATGGCCGGCTGCGTAAAGTCGATCTGCTGACCGATACGCCTTATAACACCTATACCCGCAGCGGCCTGCCACCCACGCCGATTGCAATGGTCGGCGATGCGGCACTGAAAGCTGCTCTGAACCCGGCTGCCACCACGGCGCTGTATTTTGTGGCCAAAGGCGATGGCAGCTCGGCGTTTTCTAATACGCTGGATGAGCA
>JBOFGM010000427.1:0-7301 GCA_051649105.1 Iodobacter sp.
GTCTGCATCACCGGGGTATCGGGTTCAGGCAAATCCACGCTGATCAATGACACGCTGTATACCATTGCCGCCAAAGAATTAAATGGTGCGTCGGGCGAGCCGGCCCCGTTTGAAAGCATTACCGGGCTGGATCACTTTGATAAGGTGATTAATGTCGATCAGTCACCTATTGGCCGCACACCGCGCTCCAATCCTGCGACCTATACCGGCATGTTTACGCCGATTCGTGAGCTGTTTGCCGGCGTGCCGACCAGCCGTGAACGCGGCTATGGGCCGGGGCGCTTTAGCTTTAATGTGAAAGGCGGCCGCTGTGAAGCCTGCCAGGGCGATGGCGTATTAAAGGTGGAAATGCACTTTCTGCCCGATGTGTATGTGCCTTGCGATGTCTGTCATGGCAAACGCTATAACCGTGAAACGCTGGAAGTGCAGTACAAAGGTAAAAACATTACCGAAGTGCTGGCCATGACGGTTGAGCAGGCGCTGGCTTTCTTTGAGGCCGTCCCTACCGTGGCACGCAAGCTTAAAACCCTGACCGATGTGGGTCTGGACTATATCCATCTGGGACAAAGCGCCACGACCCTCTCGGGCGGTGAAGCACAACGGGTTAAGCTGGCGCTGGAGCTGTCCAAACGGGATACCGGCAGAACGCTGTATATTCTGGACGAGCCGACCACCGGCTTACATTTCCATGATATTGACCAGCTGCTGGCGGTATTGCACCGTCTGCGTGAGCATGGCAATACCGTGGTGGTGATTGAGCATAATCTGGATGTGGTGAAGACCGCGGACTGGGTGATTGACTTAGGCCCTGAAGGCGGTGCCGGCGGTGGCTATATTATGGCCAGCGGCACACCGGAAGTGATTGCCCAGTGCAAAACCAGCCATACCGGTGAATATCTGGCCCGCACGCTGGGTATGAAATAGTGTAATGATCAGCAGCGCAGGCCCTCTGCGCTGCTGTATTACATCTGTAACGGAATCAGAATATCCAGCCATTTAATGGCAGTCTGGCGCTGCTCCATGGTGCCGCGATAAAGCAGCTGCTCCAGCTCATGACTGGCATTTTGAATATCGTGCAATTTTAAGCTGCCGACAATTTTCTTTAATACCGGGTCATCCGTCTGAAAATCATTCCAGTTCAGCCCCTCAATACCCGGCTCTGCCACCCCGTTGGGTTCTTGCACCCTGGCAATATCCACGGCAAACGCTGATTCAGCCTCACTGACTCCGGGCTCACTGCTATCTGCCACCGCAGTAAAATCAATCTGCTCCATACCCGCGGCTGCCGGCTCTTCTTTTTCAAATAACAACGGCGCATTGTCATCCAAAGAAAGATAAAGCGGATTATCTGCATCAATCAGGCGGCCTGAATTTTGCACCTGCAGCCATAAACTATCGCTGGAAAACTGCAGGCGAAAGCCCACGGCACGGTTTTGAAACTCCTGGCGCATTCCTTGTGCCACATAAATATCAAACAGCTTCATCCACAGCACCAATGCGCTTGGATATTGCTCAATTTCGCTGACTAATAAATTAATCGCCTGTGTGATTAAGCCATGCTCCAGCAGCATTTGCGCTTCTTCAGACACATTTTTAGGCTGCACCACATCCACATCGTCGCTGCTCCAGTCTGAAGCCGCCTGGGAAAAGTTATTCACCATGCCCATCACCTGATTGCGCCCCGGCACCGCGTCGCGCAAGCGCTCACCAAAGGGCAGTGGCACGGCAATCGTGGAATAAGAGGCATCGTTCAGAGTGAATTCATCCTGAGCTTTAACCTGGCGCAGCCGCCCGACCAGCCAGATCAGCGGAGCAAACAGCAGCAGCAGCAACCACCAGGGGCTGGGCCAGTGTATGGGCTCAGATTTGGCTTCGGGCACCACATCCTGCGAATGCGTGCTTTGCAGGCTGGATAACTGCTTTTCCAGCTGAGAGATCTGATATTTAAACTGCAACAGCTGGGCCGTCTGGTCATCGGATTCCAGCAGCTGTAAACGCTCGCGCGCCTGCAGGCTGTCTTCCGGGCTGAGCTGTGATTTACTGACTTCCCCCAGGACAGGAGAAGATAAACGCAAATGAAAGCCCCCCGGCCCGGCGGGGACTTCAGGGGCGGCAATTTGCAAGGAATCATGCTTTAAAACGGCGACAGAAGGTTGCGCTGCCTGGACCGCCTCTTCGGCCGGCTCTTCTCTGCCGGCAGCTGCGGCCTGCAGATTTTTACGGGAAGGCAGTCTGATGGGGGTATCAGGGGCCAGCCTTGCCCGGGTATTTTGGGCCAGATCAGGGTTAAGCCGGTAAATCTCGTCAAACATCCGGGCTCTGCCGGTGCGATCCTGCGGAAAATAGGCCCGGGCAATCCGCTCTACCGAATCCCCTTCCGCGGTTTGCCAGACACCCGGCAAAGCCGGCAAGGCGCGCCGCACGACAGGCGGAATCACAGCAATACGGCTGCCGGCCTTGGCCTGATATTCGCGCGGGTCCAGCAACACATTGTAATCACGCTGAAAAGTGGGGCTTTTTTCATCCAGACAATGCAGACGAACGGAGAAATTCAGCAACGGCTCTTGTAATGGTTCATCACCGCGCAGAACCAGCTCGCCCCCGTTATCACCCGGCACAAAAGATAAACGGACCCGTAAACGGGCACGCTGATCATCATGCCCGGCAACAATACGAAAACAGCGGCTTTCTAATTCTTCATATTCACTGGCAATAACATTAATCCGGCCATAAAAACGCTCACCCAGCGCTGACTGCACCTGGATATCGCCCAGAACGGCAGCATATCCCGGCTGAGCCAGCACACTGGCAAGCAATAAATATCGGATCAGTTGCATAAGTACTTTTAAACAATATCGAGGTGATCAAGACCAGAAAGAACGTCGTTTTGCTTCGCCTCTGCACCCTGCAGTTTGATACTCAGACGTAAATCGTTAACCGAGTCGGCATTACGCAAGGCATCTTCATAAGTGATTTTGCCGGCTTCATAATGATCAAACAGCGCCTGATCAAAAGTTTGCATACCCAGCTCACGCGATTTCTTCATGATTTCTTTAATTTCATGCACCTCACCCTTAAAGATAAGATCAGAAATTAACGGGCTGTTCAGCATCACTTCCACCGCCGCCACGCGGCCCTTGCCGGTACGGTGCGGCACCAGCCGCTGCGAGACAAAAGCACGCAGATTCAGGGAAAGATCCATTAAAAGCTGCTGACGGCGCTCTTCAGGGAAGAAATTGATAATCCGGTCCAGCGCCTGATTGGCTGAATTGGCATGCAGGGTCGCCATACATAAATGGCCGGTTTCAGAGAAGGCAATCGCGTAATCCATGGTTTCACGGTCGCGAATTTCACCGATCAAAATCACATCCGGAGCCTGACGCAGTGTGTTTTTCAGCGCGGCTTGCCAGGAATCCGTGTCCACCCCCACTTCACGCTGCGTCACAATGCAGTTTTTATGCGTGTGCACATATTCAATCGGGTCTTCAATGGTGATGATGTGATCAAAACCATGTTCATTGCGGTGACCAATCATGGCCGCCAGCGAGCTGGATTTACCCGAACCGGTTCCGCCCACAAAAATCACCAGACCCCGCTTGGCCATCGCAATATCATTCAGCACCGGCGGCAAGCCCAGCGCCTCTAAGGTGGGAATTTCAGCATTAATGGTTCGCAGCACCATGCCCACATGGCCTTGCTGCATAAAGGCATTCACCCGGAAACGGCCAAGCTGGCCCGGGCTGATTGCAAAATTACATTCTTTACTGCCCTCAAAATCTTCGGCCTGACGATCATTCATAATCGCCCGGGCTAATTCTTTACTGTGCTGGGCCGTCAGAATCTGATTAGAAACGGGAGTGACTTTCCCGTCAATTTTCATTGCCGGAGGGAAATCGGCTGTAATAAATAAATCAGAGGCACCTTTGCCGCGCATATGCCGTAATAAATCATGCATAAACTTTGCGGCTTGTTCCTTTTCCATTTTTCTTTTTCCGCGATGCGTAGTCAGTGGGCAAACGACATATTACTCGATTACTAAGCCATAGAATTTAAAATTGATCTGCATAATCCATATACAGACCCATCTGAATTCAATTTCAAAGCAAAAGAGGCGAAACAAATATCCGCAAAAACACCATCACTAAACCGGCTGTGGCAGATCAGCCGCGGAAATTATCCGGAATGGCGGCTTTCATTCTGGCTTCTGGTAAAGAAATAATATTGCGTTGCAATAAGCTTTGCAGACACTGATCTAATGTCTGCATACCAAATTGCTGCCCGGTTTGAATCGCCGAATACATCTGGGCAATTTTATTTTCCCGGATCAGATTACGAATAGCAGGAATACCGATCATTACTTCATGTGCGGCAACCCGGCCCCCTTCTTTTTTCTTTAGCAATGTCTGTGAAATAACGGCACGCAATGATTCAGATAACATCGAACGAACCATTTCTTTTTCTGCCGCCGGAAATACGTCCACCACCCGGTCAATTGTTTTTGCTGCTGAAGAGGTATGCAAAGTGCCAAAAACCAGATGCCCGGTTTCTGCCGCAGTCAGCGCCAGACGAATGGTTTCCAGATCGCGCATTTCCCCCACCAGAATCACATCCGGATCTTCCCGCAAAGCAGATCGCAGCGCATTAGAGAAGGACATGGTATGCGGGCCCACTTCACGCTGGTTCACCAGACATTTTTGTGAGGTATGAACAAATTCAATCGGATCTTCCACTGTCAGGATGTGGCCGTATTCATTGGCATTAATATAGTTCACCATGGCGGCCAGTGTGGTGGATTTACCCGAGCCGGTCGGCCCGGTCACCAGCACTAAACCACGGGGAGTTTCGGCAATTTCCTGAAAAATACGCGGACAGCCCAGCTCTTCCAGTGTTTTAATTTCGGAAGGAATCACCCGGAATACGGCACTGGCCCCCCGGTTTTGCACAAAGGCATTCACCCGGAAGCGGGCTAAGCGCGGTATTTCGAAAGAAAAATCGCATTCCAGCGTATCTTCGTAAATCTTCCGCTGGCCGTCGTTCATGATGTCGTACACCATATCGTGTACTTCTTTATGCGACAGGGCAGGCGTATTGATGCGGCGAATATCGCCATCCACGCGGATCATGGGAGGCAAACCAGATGAAAGATGTAAGTCTGATGCTTTGTTCTTCACGGTGAAGGCTAATAGCTCAGAAATTTCCATGATTTAATCCTGTCCGCATAAGTAGTAGTAAATAAGTTTTCGCGTAATAATTAAGAGTTGTCACACCACTTATACGCATACATTGAATAGAGTCGATCACCCATTATGGCAACGATATTTACAGCATGGCAAGATGTGCAAGAACGCATTGCAAAAGCAAGCTCCGCCAGCCACCGGGAAATCAACAGCGTAGCGCTGCTGGCCGTCAGCAAGACCTTTCCCTCAGAGGATATCAGAAGCCTGTATTTATGCGGTCAGCGGGCCTTTGGTGAAAATTATGTGCAGGAATTAACCGAAAAACACGCCGCTTTAGCCGATTGCCCTGATCTGATCTGGCACTTTATCGGCCCGCTGCAAAGCAATAAAACCCGAACTGTGGCAGAGTTGGCCCATTGGGTACATTCAATTGACCGTTTGAAAGTAGCAGAAAGACTTTCTGCACAGCGCCCGGAACATCTGGCAGATTTAAATGTCTGTATCCAGGTTAATGTCTCGGGCGAAGCATCCAAGTCTGGTGTAGCCCCGGATGAATGCCTGGAACTGGCAGAAAAAATCAGCCATCTGCCCCATCTCAGGCTGCGTGGCCTGATGTGTATCCCGGAAGCAAGCCGGGATCAGGCCCATTTAGCCGCACAATTCAGAATACTGAAAGATTTACAAAACCAGCTTACTCAACACGGCATGCCAACCGATACATTATCGATGGGCATGTCGGGTGATTTAGAAACAGCCATTAGCGAGGGTTCAACCCTCGTGCGGGTGGGCACTGCATTATTTGGCTCGCGCACATATCCATTGTAAGGACAGTTATGAAAATCACTTTTATTGGTGGCGGCAATATGGCCATCGCGATGATTGGCGGCATGCTTCAGCAAGGATTTACCGCCACTCAGATCCATGTCGTTGAGCCCGATCACAGCAAACGTGAACAATTATCCGCCACCTGGGGCATCAGTTGCAGCGATCCGCAAACTGCGCTGCCAGCCAGCGATGCGATCTTATTTGCCGTTAAACCCCAGCAATTGCAAAGCGTGGCCAGCTCTTTCAGCAGCCAGATCAATGGTGCGCTGGTGATTTCAATTGCCGCCGGGATCCGCTCGGATACTTTAGCCCAATGGCTGGGCAACAATCCGCGCATTGTGCGCGTGATGCCCAATACCCCTGCCCTGGTGCAGGCAGGAATGTCAGGCGCGTTTGCCACTGCCGGCGTCACCGCACAAGATCGCAACTTAACCGAACAGATGCTGGCAGCCATTGGCGAAATGGTCTGGGTCAGCCATGAAAACGAGCTGGATGGCATTACCGCAATTTCAGGCTCTGGCCCGGCTTATGTGTTCTATTTTATGGAAGCGCTGCAAGCCGCCGCCGAAGCTCAGGGATTTTCCCCGGAAACCGCACGTAAACTCTCTTATCAAACCTTTGCCGGGGCCGTTAAACTGGCGCTGCAAAGCGAAGACGATGCAGCAACCTTACGCAAAAAAGTAACCTCCAAGGGCGGAACCACCGAACAAGGGATTGCCACCTTAGAAGCACGCGGGACAGGTGCTGCGATTATTGCCGCCGCTGCCGCTGCCGCTGCCCGCTCATTTGAGCTGGGTGAAGAAGCCACGCGCAGTAGTGAGGGTTAAGATGCTGTATAAAACACTGAATTTTTTAATCCGAAATTTATCTGAATTCTTTATTTTGCTGCTGCTGGCCCGCTTCTTTTTACAAGCGGCAAGAATTCCCTTTAAGCATCCCATGACGCAATTTGTGTTATCGCTGACTAATTGGGCCGTTATCCCTGTACGCCGCATTTTGCCGCCCTTTCGCGGGCTGGACAGCGCCAGTCTGATGCTGGCCTGGCTGGTTGCACTGATTATGCATGCCGTGTTGCTGGCCCTCTCCCCATGGCCATTTGATTTTACAGCGCTGTTTTCACTGTTCTCGCTGGCTCTTGCGGCTTTGCTGGAAATTTGCAAAATGTCGCTGTATTTGCTGTTTGCCACCGTAATTGGTCAGGCGCTGATGTCCTGGCTGGCCCCTTATAATCCGCTGATGCCGATTTTAACCGCCCTGACAGCGCCCTTTCTGCGCCCATTACATCGTTTTATTCCACCG
>JBOFGM010000428.1:0-11456 GCA_051649105.1 Iodobacter sp.
CAACATAAAGTAGAAATTATCCACATCAGGAATCACGGTAATCAGTACGCCCACGAGACTAATGGCAACGGCCTGAATCATGACCAGAGTCACAGGTACACCGTGTTTATTGGTTTTTTGCAGAACTTCTGGCAATACACCTGAATTCGCAGTGGCTTGCAGACCACGTACCGGGCCAAGCACCCATGAATTAACCTGACCAATTAAGCCCAGCGCAATGGATAAGCCCATTACCGGAGCCAGCCAAGGCATGCCCCATTTAGTGAAATACAATTCAAAGGCCTGCATTAAACCTGCAGTCATTGAAATCTGGTCTTTAGGAATGGCTACGAAAATAGCGGCAGAACCAACAACAGAAAGGAAAACCATAATGATCGACACCAGAATGATGGCGATCGGGTAATTGCGTTTAGCGTCTTTAATCGAGGAAACATTAGAGGCGGAAACTTCCATCCCCATTACCACGAAAATAAAGCCAATAAATAAACCTAAAGTACCGGCATCGCTGAAATGCGGAATCATATTGTCCATGCTGAATGACACATCAGTCATGATTGGATTGCCGCCTAATACATAAGCAATACCAGCAACAATCAGCACAATACCTGGCAGAAACACACCCAGACTCACGCAAATAGTAGAAACCCAGCCCAGCGTTTTAACACCTTGCAGATTCACCAGCGTGCAGCCCCACCACACCGCCAGAATCATCCCCAGCATAAAGTACTTATTGGTGGCTAATGCCGGATCAACCACATAGGCAATGGTAGCGGCAATGATCATGATGATCGAAGTCATACCAAACACCATCTGGATCCACTGCATCCATACAGCAACAAAACCTAAACGTTCGCCAAATGCTTCACGCACCCAGATAAAAATACCGCCATCCTGTGGCCATGCTGTTGCCAGCTCAGCAGCCACCAGCGCCGTGGGAACCAAAAACAATAAGGCCGCAGCCAGGGTTAAGAAAATAGTCATCATCCCCGGCTGAGCGGTCATAGGGAGTGTACGAACACTCACTACAACGGCCGCCGTAATCATGACAAAAGTTGACACCCCAATTTTGGGGCTAGCTTCACTACTGGACATGCTGGGCCTCTTTGTCGAACATTTGAATAATTTCGAAATATTGTATATTTTCGAGCATAAAAGAACTTGATAAAAATCAACTACATGTAAGCAACTAATACATTGTTGGATCATATCAATCGGCGTATCAGGCGGGAGGCGGCTCAAAAACAGTAAAAATTTCAATAAAATATGTTTAAATACAAATAGTTAATTACACAAACCAGCAACAACCCATTGCAACAATTATTCATTTAGCATGTAAGGCTTAAGCAAAAAAAGGAGATCACTCCCCGGAAAACCCCGGCTAAAAATGTAAAAAAGCCCCCATTGGTGAATGGGAGCTACATTTTTTCAGGGGAAAAACACACCGGAGTGATCAGAATGGCGGGCCAAAAATGCAGATATCCCCTCCCGGATGCCATTTTTCAGCATTCCGCTTCAAGCCAGCTGGCAACTGGTAGAATCGCGGTCTCAGCTAAACCCCTGGCTTTAGCGTCACCGATAAAGAATACAAATGCCCGCAAGCCCAACTTTTGATTTTTCCGCGCAAAATTTGCTGCGCTACCCAACCAAGCACGCTAAAGATCTACGGGCATGGGACGCAAGTGATGAATACCTTGCTGAATTTATCCGCAGCGGTGAGCCCGTGGTCCTGGTGAATGTTGCCTTTGGCGCGCTGCATTGTGCGGTGGATGGGCAAACGGCCAGGTATCACATCAACGATTCCTGGTGCTCCTGCCATGCGATTGAAATCAACAGCCAGCAAAGCGTTGTGCCCTGGTCCGGACAAGCACTGGCCTATGGTCTGGTCAGGTTGCCAAAGTCTTTGTCTTTATTTGCGGCGCAACTGCAGCAGATAGCAAGGCAGTTAACAGAGCCCCTGACCTTGTATTTCTCAGGCATGCAAAAGCATGTCAGCAACGGGCATCTGAGCATTATTAAGTCTTGCTGTGATGAAGTGGACTATCTGCCAACTCAGCGTAAGGCGCGAATGTACTCTGCCCGCCTGCGCCCGGGCCAGGAAGTGGCCCAGCCCTATTTGCAAGCGATCCCTGAGCTGGGGCTGACGCTGCACAATGCCCCCGGGGTTTTTGCCGAACAAAAAACCGATATTGGCTCGCGCTTTTTTATCGAGCATTTTGACCGCTTACCGGGCGTGGCCAGCGTGGCCGATGTGGGCTGCGGTAATGGTCTGCTGTCTCTGGCCTGCCACCGGCTTCACCCCGGGGCGGCTTACTATTTATTTGATGAATCGCTGGCGGCAACAGAATCGGCCCGGCTTAGCCTGGCGGCCAATGCCCCCGGTGCCACTTACCAGATTCAGCATGGCGACGGGCTCTCTGGCGCAGTGGCAAGCGGACAGACCTTTGAGCTGATTCTGATTAATCCGCCGTTTCATCAGCAAAACACCGTCACCACCGATATTGCACTGAGCATGTTTAGTCAGGCTAAACAATGTATGACGGCCAGCAGCGAATTATGGATTGTGGCCAACCGGCATTTAAACTACCAGGCCGCGTTAAAGAAGAACTTCAGACACATCACGCTGGTCGCGCAAAACGCCAAATTTGTGATTATCAAAGCCAAGCGGTAAAGGGCACTGAAATCTGCGGGGAAGCGCAAGCAATCAACCGGAGGCGTTAACCAAAACGCCTCGCCGCTTCTACCGCTAAACCGGTGCCAATACTGCCAAATAAATCCCCTTCCACATGGCGGGCATTTGGCAATAAAGCGGCCACCTGCGCGCGCAGCAAAGGCACACCGCTGGAGCCACCGGTAAAGAAAACGGTATCGACCTGGCCGACCTTAATCCCGGCGCTATTTAACAGACCGGTTACCGTTTTTTCCACACTGTCCACCAGCCGCCCAATTGAGGTATCAAAGTCGGCCCGGGTCAGATCGTGCGTCAGCTCATCCTGTAAACGATCGAGCGATAAAGTGGTGCGATCATGGCTGGAAAGCGCAATTTTGGCGTCTTCTACCTGCAATGCCAGCCAATGCCCGGCACGTTGCTCAATCAGGCTCATTAAACGATCGAGCTTATCCCGCTCCATTGCATCGCGATAAATATCGACCAAATCAGTCCAGGAGCGACGGGTATAGGCAAAGTTAATCGTGTGCCAGGTGGCCAGATTAAAGAAGGTGCCGGATGGCACTTCCGCGTTATTTCGCAGCCGGGTTTTATAGCCCAGTAAAGGCATAACCCCGGCCAGACTCAGCGCCTTATCAAAATCG
Source organism: Iodobacter sp. (assembly GCA_051649105.1). Lineage (GTDB taxonomy): Bacteria > Pseudomonadota > Gammaproteobacteria > Burkholderiales > Chitinibacteraceae > Iodobacter. The sequence continues at coordinate 3,310 of JBOFGM010000428.1, forward strand.
GTTCCGCCAATATGCACACCGGCACTGGCCAGCAAATCTTCACGCCGGTCCAGCACTTGTGCCCGCTCCGGCGATAAGCGCACTAAAGAGAAATCGGAAGTACCGCCGCCGATATCCACAATCAGCACCAGCTCTTCTTTTTGAATACTGCATTCATAGTGAAATGCGGCGGCAATCGGCTCGAACTGAAAGCTGATCTCTTTAAAACCCACCTGATAAGCAATCTCGGCCAGCGTTTTTTCTGCCTGCGCATCGGCGGCGGCATCATCATCCACAAAATGCACCGGCCGGCCAAAGACGGCCTGCTCAAACGGACGCCCGGCGGCCGCTTCAGCACGCAATTTCAGCTCGCCAATATATTTAGCCAGCAAGCCGCGCAGTGGCAAGGCCCGCCCGTTCACCTCGGTCTGAGCATCAATCAGGCTGCTGCCAAGCAGGCTTTTTAATGAGCGCATTAAACGCCCCTCGTACCCTTCCAGGTATTCGCCCATGGCAGCACGGCCAAAGCAAACCGAGTCTTCTTCAGCATTAAAAAACACCATCGATGGCAGCGTTGCTTTGCCTTCTTCCAAAGAAATCAAAGTGTTGTGACCAGGACGAACCCAGCCCACTGTGGAATTAGAAGTACCAAAGTCGATGCCGCAGGCGCGGGCAGGAGAAATCACAGAGCGGATCCAAACGGCAAAAGGGGGCGTGATTCTACCTGCCATTGGCAGGAAAAACAATTTTGAATCATTAACTTATCTTGCCTGCAAATATGCATATAACGGCCCGTCTGGCTTGAGTTAATCAGTTACGCCCCCATTTACGGTAAATATTCTTATTTTTTAAGCCGGATAAAGGGGTCGCACCAAGATGGAATTAACAATATCGGCGCTGTCGCCCGATGAAAAATATGCCCTGATCAGCGATTGTGTCGTACCCCGCCCTATTGCATGGATTAATACGCAAAGCACCACGGGAGTCGTCAATGTCGCCCCGTTTTCCTACTTTAATATTGTCTCCAGCGAGCCCATGATTGTGTCGGTCAGTATTAACCGCCGCCATGATAATGCCCTGTTAAAAGACACTGCGCGTAATATTTTGCAAACGGGCGAATGCGTGGTGCATTTACCTTCGCGCAACCATGCACCGCAGGTCAATGCCAGCGCTGCGGCATATCCGGCCAATGAAAGCGAAGCAGAAGCACTGGGTTTGCAGCTCACTCCGTCTGCCGCCGTCAAACCGCCCCGCCTTGCCGACTGCGGTATTGCGCTGGAATGCAAACTGAATATGCATATAGAAGTAGGCGATCCGGTTGTTGCTGATTTAATCTTACTGGAAGTGATTCACTTAGGCGTTGCTGACGATTTAGTCATCGAAGGCAGAATCCACCCGGAGCCACTTGATCCTTTGTCCCGCCTTGGCGGTGCAGATTATGCGGTTATCGGTGAACGTTTCATTATTCAAAGACCCAAATAGGCCCTTTATGAAAACCATTATCCATAGTGATCAGGCTCCTAAAGCCGTTGGCACCTACTCTCAGGCCGTTAAAATTGGCAATACCGTTTACCTTTCCGGCCAGATCGGCATCGATCCGGTCAGCAGTATTTTGGCCGAAGGCTTTAATGCGCAAGCTCACCGGGTCTTTCAAAATCTGCGTGCGGTATGTCAGGCAGCAGGCGGAGATCTGCAAAATATTGCTAAGCTAGGGGTGTTTGTTACCAACCTGAGCAACTTTGCCGAGCTAAATGACATTATGGGGCAGTATTTTACCGAGCCATTTCCTGCCCGGGCCGCCGTTGAAGCCTCTGCCTTACCTAAGGGTGCACTGGTTGAAGCCGATGCCATTATGGTTCTGGAATAAATAATCCCCCGGCCAGCCGGTTTAATGCAGGATCAAACCGGCGGGCCTTCCGGAGTACTGTTGCATGCCCCTGTTTCAAAATCCGTCCGATGAAGCCATCCGCCAGTTTTTACTGAGCATTCACCGCATTGCCGTAGTGGGCTTATCACCTAAGCCCGACCGTCCCAGCTTTGGGGTGGCCAGCATCATGCAAAAAGCCGCTTATCAGATTATTCCGGTGCGCCCGTTTACCGCCGAAGTGCTGGGCGAAAAAGCCTATGCCAGTTTAAGCGAGGTACCCGGTAAAATTGATCTGGTGAATGTTTTTCGCGCCGCCGATCAGATTGATGCCCTTGTCGATGAAGCGATTGCATTGCAGATACCGGCCATCTGGATCCAGCAAGGCATTATCAATGAAGCCGCCGCATTACGCGCTCAGGCCGCCGGCCTGTTTGTGGTAATGGATCGTTGCATCAAGGTGGATTACCTGAGGCTTTGTCTGTGAGTTGCCATCTGGTCCTGGGGGATTTTGCCGCAGAAATACTGCGCGAAGTCCTGGGCCACCATGCAGATATCCGCGTTCACCGGGATGATCTGGCCATTGGGCCGCTGGCCGATATTGATCATATTTCCCCCTGGGCCAGAGTCCGCTTCTGGGACGATGTCTTTCCCTTATCCAGCTTTGATTTCAGCGATGTGCTGCCGGCAGGCAATGCCCAGCTGGCAGCCCTGCCCGCTGAATTAACCCTGTGGATTGGCACCTCTTGCGGCGAAGCCCTGCTGCTGCGCAGGCTGGCCTGGTGGCGTCAGCAAACCCGGCAAACCTTTCAGCTGATTATTCCTGACGCCCAAGGCCAGGAAAGCTATGTACCGCATCAGATGCCTCTCAGCCTGATTACTGCCGATCAAATTGCATCGGCCCGCCCGCAGTGCGTGTCCCCCGCCAGACAGCAAGAACTGGCGCAGGAATGGCAGGATATCCGGCAGCAAAACAGCATGTTCCGCGGCTGGAATGGCCATTCATTCAGCCATTTAGCGGCCGACGCTCTGGATGCGGAACTACTGGCCTGCATGGGTGATTACTGGCTGCCTTGCAGCCAGATTGCCGGCCAGTGGATTAAGGCCAGCCATGATTTCTTTCGCTCCGATGTGCTCGCCATGTGGCGCTTACGCTGCCTTGCGGCCCAAGGAGCAATCGAAATCAGCCCGGCTGAAGACATTATTCCTTTATTTGCCTTTAAAGCACGCAAAAAACACACAGAATCATTGCCTTAAAACACCACTGCGATTACCTTTAGTCATACTTTTCAGCAGCGTGCCATAAATATGAAACTTCAGTTCTCAAAGATGCAAGGCCTGGGTAATGACTTTATGGTAATTGATGGGGTCAGCCAGCAAGTACAGCTGGATGCCGCCACCATCCGCCAGCTGGGAGACCGGCATTTTGGTATTGGTTTTGACCAGTTACTGCTGGTTGAAGCCTCACCGCGTGAAGATATCGACTTTAGCTATCGCATTTTTAATAATGATGGTGGTGAAGTGGAACAATGCGGCAATGGCGCACGCTGCTTTGCCCGTTTTGTCTATGAAAAAGGCCTGAGCACCAAGCGTGAAATCAGCGTTGAAACCGCCCGTGGCGTGATTTATCCCCGCCTTGAAGACAATGGTCTGGTTACGGTGAATATGGGGGTGCCGCAATTTGCACCGGCCGCAATTCCCTTTATCGCCACCGATGATCAGGTGATTCATTCGCTGGATATTGATGGCCAGAATATCAATATCACCGTTGTTTCTATGGGCAACCCGCATGCGGTGCAAGTGGTGGCCGATGCCGACAAGGCAGCGGTGGCCGAAATGGGCCCGAAAATCGAAACGCATGAGCGCTTTCCGGCCAAAGTCAATGCCGGCTTTATGCAAATCATCAGCCGTGATCTGATCAAATTACGCGTATTTGAACGGGCAGCCGGCGAAACGCTGGCTTGCGGTACAGGCGCTTGCGCTGCCGTTGTGGCGGGTATCCGCCGTGGTTTGCTGAACCCCACAGTGCGGGTGATCACCCGTGGCGGCGAGCTGACCATCAGCTGGACGGGTGATGCGGTATTCATGAGCGGCCCGGCTGTCACCGTCTTTGATGGCTCCATTACCCTCCAGGGAGAACAGAATGCAGGCAAATGATGTAGCCCAATGGCTTCGGGACAATCCGGAATTTTTTGATCAGTATGCCGATGAGCTGGCTGAAATCTATGTGCCTCATTCGCACCGTGGCCAGGCGATCTCACTGGCAGAGCGCCAGCTGCTGACGCTGCGCGAAAAAAACCGGGCACTGGAACTGCGGCTGGGGGATCTGCTGCAGTTTGGTGAAGAAAACGACCATATCTCTGAAAAACTGCATCAGCTCAGCGTCAGCCTGATGCAGGCGGATGATTTAGCCAGCATGATTGGTACGCTGGAATACCATTTGCAGCACCGCTTTGGTGTACCCCATATTGCTTTACGTCTTTGGCTGGACAGCGATTGTAATCTGCGTGAATTTACCCCGGTCAGCGAAGCCGTACAAAAACTGGCGCAAAATCTGGTTTCACCCTACTGCGGCCCCTATGTGACCGACGAAGTCAGCTCTTGGTTTGATACCGACAGCAGCACATTAAAATCTTTTGCCCAGTTTGCCCTGCGCACCGGTAATGAGCCATTTGGTGTACTGGTTATGGCCAGCCCGGACAGTGAGCGTTTTTATCCGGATATGGGCACCCTCTATCTGCAGCGCTTATCCGATCTGGTCTCGGCCTCAATCCGCCGGGCGGTACCGCAATTTGCGGCAGAGATTCCCGTGCTGTCCACTGAAGCCGAAGAAGTCTGATGCAAACCATGCTCGCCCATTTTGCCCGCTATCTGGAAGGAGAAAAAGGCGCGAGCCCGCATACCCGGGCGGCCTATGCCCGCGATATGGCGATCTTACAAGACTGTGCCGCAGAGCAGGACTTAGCCGCGCTGACTCCCAAAGAGATCCGCGGCTTTGTGCGTAAACTCACCAGCCGCCAGCTTTCTGCACGCACCATTGCCCGCACACTGTCCACCTGGCGAACCTTTTATCGCCTGATGTGCCGGGATTTCCACTGGCCGCTTAATCCGGCCGATGGCGTTCGCCCGCCTAAAACCGGCAAAAAACTGCCTGCAGCCATGACCATTGATGATGCGGCCGGCTTTTTGGAAAGCATGCCGGATGATGACATTCTGGCCTGCCGGGATAAAGCGATCTTTGAGCTCGCTTATTCATCCGGTTTACGCGTGGCGGAACTGGTATCTGTGACCCTGCCCGATCTGGATTTAAACCATGGTATGGCAGTAGTCACCGGTAAAGGCGGTAAAACCCGCCAGCTGCCGGTGGGCAGCGTCGCCTGCGAAGCCATCCGCCGCTGGCTGGTGGAACGCCCCAAACTGGCCCCCAGAGGCAATACCGTTTTTGTCGGCAAAAATGGTGGCGCACTCAGCACCCGGGCGGTTCAGCTGCGAATTAAACACTGGGAAAGCGCTCTGGGAATTGCCGAACCGCTTTATCCCCACAAGCTGCGCCACAGCTGCGCCAGCCATTTATTGCAAAGCTCACATGATTTGCGGGCCGTGCAAGAGCTGCTGGGACACGCCAGTATTGCCACCACCCAAGTCTATACCCACCTGGATTACCAGCATCTGGCACAAGAATATGACCGCACCCACCCCCGGGCTAAAAAACCGGACGAACCGGGCTCCTGACACCTGGCACAGGCGGGCTCACCAGGGTTTTAAGAGAAGCATCCCTGCAGTTTAAAGTCTTCCGTCGCCCGCATTAATGCGGCAGCGATCCCCGGTTCCATCGCCGCATGGCCGGCATCACCAATCAAATGAAAACCAGCCTGTGGCCAGGCCTGATGCAGGCGATAGGCCGATTGTGGCGGGCAGATCACATCGTAGCGGCCCTGAATAATCACGGCGGGCAGATGATGCAAGCGGGCAATCTGACTGATCAGCTGATCTTCCTCCATAAACCCGCCATGCCGCATATAGTGGGCCTCCAGCCGGCCCAGACTGGTGCAGACCGCGTCGGATTCAAACTGTGCAATCGTGCTGTCCTGAGGCTCCAGAAACAGGCAGCTCCCCTCATAACGGCTCCAGCTGCGGGCTGCAGGCAAATACACGGCCGGATCATCATCAAATAAACGCAGGGAATAGGCTTCCAGCAGATTGCCACGCTCAGCCTCAGGAATTTCTGCGGCAAAACGCTCATGCACTTCCGGATAAAAATGCTTGATGCCATTTACAAACCAATCGACTTCGGCCCGGGTACAGAGAAAAATACCGCGCAAAATAAAGCCAAGGCAAGCTTCGGGATGTGCTTCACCATAGGCCAGCGCCAGGGTGGAGCCCCAGGAACCGCCAAAAATCAGCCATTGGGAAACGCCCAGCATTTGCCTTAATGCTTCAATATCCTGGATCAGTAAAGGGGTCGTATTATTGCGATACTCACCCAGCGGGGTGGACTGACCGGAACCACGCTGATCAAACAAGATGATCCGGTAAAAGCTTGGATCAAAAAAGCGGCGGTGCGCGGGAGATGTGCCGCCGCCGGGGCCACCATGCAAAAACAAGACGGGAACGCCCTCCGGATTACCGCTTTCTTCCCAATACAGGGAATGCACATCATCCACGGCCAGCCGGCCGCTGTGGTTTGGCGCAATGGCTGGAAAAAGTAAATCTCGCATCATTACCCTCTTTAAAATAGAGAAAGGGGCATTGCTGCCCCTGTTTTCATCCCAATACCCGCCATTCGCTTATTTAAAAACCAAGCGCCCTGGCTCCTTGATAGAAGATAAACGAAAGCACCCAAGCCAACAACAATGACCATGCGACAGAAAAAGTGGTCAGCGCTACGCTGCCAGACTCTTTACGCATTGCCGCAATGGTGGAAACGCAAGGGACATAGGTTAAGGAAAATAACATAAAACTATAGGCAGAAACCGGATCCAGCACCTGAGCCAGATGATGCGCCAGCGCCGGGCCATCCTGGCCGGCAATCACGGCCAGCGCGCCCAGAACCACTTCTTTCGCCACAAAGCCAAACATCAGCGCCACAGATAACTCGGCCTGAATCCCGATCGGAGATAAAACAGGCTGAAAGAATCCGGCAATCATGGCGGAATAACTATGCTGTGAATTTGGATAATTACTTAATAACCAGACCAGAACCACCCCGATCACAATCATGGTGGAGGCCAGCCTGACAAAACCCGAGGCCTCGCCCCAGCCGCGTAAAAAGATCTGACGCAGCACCGGAAAACGATAAGGCGGCAGCTCCAGCGTAAACGGCTCGGTCGATTTAAAACTGCCCCGCAGCACCAGCGCCGTGCCCATTGAAATAAAAATACTGGCAAAGTACAGCGACAACAGAACCCATGGCGCTTGCAGCGGGCTGAATAAGGCACCGGTTAAAAACAGAAAGATCTGCAGCCGGGCGGAGCAAAGAGAAAAAGGAATGGCCAGCATAGTCAGCAGACGGGCCCGGCGGTCACGGATCACGCGCGTGGCCATCAGGGCCGGCACATTGCAACCAAAGCCCATCATCAGCATCACAAAGCCACGGCCATCCATTCCCAGCCGCGCCATCAGACCATCCATCATAAAGGCCGCACGGGAAAAATAGCCCGAGTCCTCAATAATGGCCATCAGGCAGAAAAATAAGAAAATAATCGGGATAAAGGTCAGTACGGTACTGAGGCCATCATAAACACCATCAACCAGAAGGCCCGACAGAAAGGGAGGCCAGCTGCTGGCAGCAGGCACCAGCAGAGCCTGCTTCAGCCACTCCAACCCGTCTTTGACCAGATCCTGCAAAGGCACGCCCAGGGCATAGGTCAGCTGAAACAGCGAAAACATCATCAGCACAAAAATAGGAAAGCCCAGCCAGGGATGAAGAATCCAGCGATCCAGCATAGCGGTCGGGCCAGGCGGCAGTACGGCCGGGCGGTCAATAAAACGGCTGTAGAGTTTTGCTTCCTGGCTGTGCAGCGAACCGGACAGCGGGGCATCCGTCAGATTAATCTGCCCTGGCTTATTGCCGGAAATTAAGCGATTCAGCTCATCCTTTAATTGCACCACCCCATTGCCATGCTTGGCACTGATTCTCAGCACCGGGCATTCAAACTCTTCAGCCAGACCTTCCAGATTAATTTGTATCCCGGCCTGCTTCGCTTCATCGCTCATATTCAGAGCAATAATCAGCGGAGCACCCACGGCTTTCAGCTGTAAAGCCAGCACCAGCTGCCGGTCCAGTTGCGTGGCATTGAGCACC